>NZ_JAHBDR010000104.1:0-173185 GCF_019956575.1 Pseudomonas sp. A-R-19 | reverse complement strand
GGCGTACTTGCCGACGCCTTCGCCAGCAAGCCGGCTCCTACAGGGTGAACCCGCGATTCAGAGGCCGCCCATCAAGGTGTATTTGAGTTCAAGGTAATCCTCGATGCCGTACTTCGACCCTTCACGGCCCAGCCCCGAGGACTTGATCCCGCCAAACGGCGCGACTTCGGTGGAAATCAACCCTTCGTTGATCCCGACCATGCCGTACTCCAGCGCCTCGCTCATGCGCCAGGCGCGGCCCAGGTCGCGGGTGTAGCAGTAGGCGGCGAGGCCGAACTCCGTGTCGTTGGCCATCTCGACGGCCTGGGCTTCGCTGTCGAAGCGGAACACCGCTGCCAACGGACCGAAGGTTTCATCCCGGGCGACTTTCATCTGCGTGGTGACGCCTGTGAGCACGGTCGGCTGGAAGAAACCGTTGCCCAGTGCATGGCGTTCACCGCCGCACAGCAGCCGGGCGCCGTGGGCGAGGGCGTCTTGCACGTGGTCTTCGACCTTGGCCACGGCGCGCTCGTTGATCAGCGGTCCTTGGGTGACGCCATCATCGAAACCGCTGCCGACCTTGAGCTGCGATACCCGTTCGGCCAATCGAGTGACAAAGGCGTCGTGGATGCCGTCCTGCACCAGGAAGCGATTGACGCAGACGCAGGTTTGTCCGGCGTTGCGGAATTTGGCGATCAGCGCGCCATCGATGGCACGCTCCAGATCGGCATCGTCGAAGACAATGAACGGCGCGTTGCCGCCCAGTTCCAGCGAGACTTTTTTCAGGGTCGGTGCGCACTGGGCCATCAGCAGTTTGCCGATGGCGGTGGAGCCGGTGAACGACAGTTTGCGCACCTGCGGGTTGGACGTCAGCTCGGCGCCGATGGCGATGGCGTCACCCGTGATCACGTTGAAGATGCCAGCGGGAATCCCGGCCTGTTCCGCCAATGCCGCCATGGCCAGCGCCGAGAACGGCGTTTCCGGGGCCGGTTTGACGATGCACGGGCAACCGGCGGCCAGCGCCGGGCCGGCCTTGCGAGTAATCATCGCCGCCGGGAAGTTCCACGGCGTGATGGCCGCGACGACGCCAATCGGCTCCTTGCTGACGACGATGCGCGCATCGCCCTTGTGGCTGGGAATGGTGTCGCCGTAGATGCGCTTGGCCTCTTCGGCGAACCACTCGATGAAGCTCGCGGCGTAGAGGATTTCGCCCTTGGCTTCGGCCAGTGGCTTGCCTTGTTCGAGGGTGAGGATCTGTGCCAGGGCGTCGGCGTTTTCCAGCATCAGGGCATGCCAGCGCTTGAGGGTATTGCTGCGCTCCTTGGCGGTCAGTGCGCGCCAGGCCGGCCAGGCCTTGTTGGCGGCATCGATGGCCAGGCGTGCGTGCTCGGCGCCGAGGTTCGGCACGCGGCCGATGAGTTCACCAGTGGCCGGGTTGAAGATGTCCTGACAGGCGCCATCCGGCGCGTCCAGCCATTGGCCATTGATGTAGGCCTGCTGGCGGAACAGTAACGAGGCTGCTGGGCTCATGCCGGCTCCTGAGTAATGTGGTGGACCCAGTGGGAGCGGGCTTGCTCGCGAAAGCGGTGGGTCAGTCAATATTGATGTCAACTGACACTCCGCCTTCGCGAGCAAGCCCGCTCCCACAAGGGGATTGTGTAGATCCATCAGGCCAGGGTAGGCAGCGGTCCCAGCTTGCCTTTGTGGTAGATCATCGGCGTGACCGGTTGCGCGGGCAGGATCAGGTTCTTCACCGCGCCGACGATGATCGCGTGATCACCACCGTCGTATTCGCGCCACAGTTCGCACTCGATGATCGCCGTGGCCTTGGCGAGGATCGGGTTACCCAGATCGCTCAAATGCCACTCGATGCCTTTGGCCTTGTCCTTGCCTTTGCCGGCGAAGGCATAGGCTTCGGCGGTCTGCTCGGCGGACAGCAGGTGAATCGCGAACTGCTTGCTGTCGCGCAGCACCGGGTAGGTGTCGGAGCCGTAGTTGGGGCAGAACAGCACCAGTGCCGGGTCAATCGACAGCGCACTGAAGGCACTGGCGGTGATGCCGACGATGCCGCCATCCGGGTCGAGGGTGGTGACCACCGTGACCCCGGACGGGAACGAGCTCATCACGTCTTTGTAAATGCCGGGTTCGATCATTTTCCAGGACTCCTAGCGCATCACGAAGGGATCAGGCATCGGTGCCTGGGACAGGTTGATCCACACCGTTTTCAGCTCGGTGTAGGCCAGCACCGAATCGATGCCGCTTTCGCGTCCATAGCCGCTGTTCTTGAAGCCGCCGATCGGCGCCATGGCCGAGACCGCGCGATAGGTGTTGACCCAGATGATCCCCGAACGCACGTCCCGGGCCAGGCGATGGGCGCGGCCGAGGTCGCGGGTCCAGATGCCGGCGGCGAGGCCGAACTGCGAGTCGTTGGCGATCGCCAGGGCTTCGGCTTCGTCCTTGAAACGGATGACCGAGGCCACCGGGCCAAAGACTTCTTCCTGCATGATCTTCATCGAATTGCGGTCGCACTCGAACAGCGTCGGCTCGTAGAACCAGCCGTCGCCCAGATTGGTCGGACGCTTGCCGCCCAGACGCAAACGCGCACCTTCAGCGATGGCATCGGCGACCAGACCTTCGACCACGGCCAGTTGCTGCGCGGTGGCCATCGGGCCCATTTCGCTGCTGTCGTCCTGCGGGTTGCCGATGCGGATGCGCAGGGCGCGTTCCACCAAACGGCCGACGAACTCATCGTAGATCTCGTCCTGCACCAACAAGCGCGAACCGGACACGCAGCTCTGCCCGGAGGCGGCGTAGATCCCGGCGATGGCGCCGTTGATCGCGCTGTCGAGGTCGGCGTCGGCGAAGATGATGTTCGGCGATTTGCCGCCCAGTTCCAGCGACAGCTTGGCGAAGTTCTCCGCACTGCTGCGCACCACATGCCGCGCTGTCGCCGCGCCGCCGGTGAAGGCGATCTTGCGGATCAGCGGATGGCGGGTGAGGGCCGCGCCAGTACTCGGGCCGTAACCGGTGACGACGTTGACCACCCCCGGCGGAATCCCGGCTTCCAGCGCCAGGCGCGCCAGTTCGAGGATGGTCGCCGAGGCGTGTTCCGACGGCTTGATCACGATGGTGTTGCCAGCCGCAAGCGCCGGGGCGAGTTTGATCGCGGTCAGGTACAGCGGGCTGTTCCACGGAATGATCGCGGCCACCACGCCCATGGCTTCGTGCACGGTGTAGGCAAACAGGTCCGGCTTGTCCAGCGGCAGGGTGCCGCCTTCGAGCTTGTCCGCCAGGCCTGCGGTGTAATGGAAGAACTCCGGCAGATAGCCGACCTGGCCACGGGTTTCGCGGATCAGCTTGCCGTTGTCGCGGCTTTCCAGCTGCGCCAGTTGTTCCTTGTTTTCGGCGATCAGGTCGCCCAGACGTCGCAGCAACTTGCCGCGAGCGGTGGCGGTCAGTCCGCGCCAGGCCGGGCTGTCGAAAGCGGTTTGCGCGGCTTGTACGGCGCGCTCGACATCGGCTTCGTCGGCATCGGGCAGTTCGGCCCAAGGCTCGGCCAGCGCCGGATTGAGGCTTTCGAAGGTCTTGCCGGACAGGGCATCGACCCATTCACCGCCGATGCACATCTGGAAGCGTGCGAGTGTCATGCAACGATCCCCTTGATCTGGTTTTGTTGGGAGTGCGCGGCCTGCAGAAACTCCAGCAACAGCTGGTTGACCAGGCGTGGCGATTCTACGGGCATCATATGCCGTTGCTCGGCGAGCACGGCAACGGTCGCGCCGGGAATGCGCTCGGCCAGCTGCCGGGCCATTTCCGGGGTCGAGCCCGGGTCCAGTTCGCCGGTGGCGATCAGCGTCGGCACCCGGATACTGGCCAGGTCATCGGCGCGGTACATATCCTGGGTGGCGAACAGTTCGTAAGTGGTCAGGTAACCCTGCGGGTCATTGCCGGCCAGGGTCTGGCGAATCGCGGCGATCTGCGCCGGGTTCGCGGCCTGGTATTCACGGCTGAACCAGCGCGACAGCGCCGCTTCGGCATTGGCGTCCGGCCCGTGTTCGGCGGCCTGGCTGGTGCGGGCGATGACCCCGGCGCGCTGTTCGGCGCTACGGTTGAACACGCTGTTGAGCACCACCAAGCCTTCCAGGCGTTGCGGGTAGTGCAGGGCAAACGCCCGCGCCACCAGCCCGCCCATGGAAAAGCCGATCACCGTTGCCTTGGGCAATTGCAGGTGGTCGAGCAGCTCCAGCAACTGGTCGGCATAACCGAGCAGCGGCGTGCCGCTCTCCGGACGCGGACTGGCGCCATGGCCGAGCATGTCGTAGGCGATGACGCGGTAGTTCGTGGCCAGGCCGACGATCTGGCCGCCCCACATTTCTTTGTTCAGGCCCACGCCGTGGATCAAGACCACGGGCTGGCCTTGGCCGGTCGCCAGGTAACTGGTGCCAGCCGGGGTGAGTTCAGCGGTGAGCCGAATCATGGAGCGCTCCTGCAATGCCTTCTTGTTGTCGTTCTGCTGGGCGGTTACTGGGCTTTTTCGGCAGCCAGTTCTTCCAGGTCGATGTAGCGGTTGCCGATGCGCGGGTGCAGGCGGCCACCGTCGGCGCATCCCAGGACCACGACGATTTCGTCGGCACGCGGTGCGTCTTCGATCTGCATTTCCAGGGTGATGTAGTGCGAGCGCAGGCCTTCGTCGTCCTTGTGCATCATCGGGATCTGGATCGAAGTGCCCGGGCCGCCGCGCTTGTTGGTGAAGCTCAGGTAGCTCTTGGCCTTGACCGCTTCGCGGTAATGGTTGCCGAAGCGCAGGGTGTGGATCACCGCCGAAGCGTGCTCGATTTCGCCGTCAGCGCCGACCACCGCAGCCTTGCCGTATGCCTCGATCTTCTCGGCGCCGCCAATGATGCCCACCAGGCGCTCGACCATCAGTGCGCCGAGGTCGGAGCAGTTGGCGCGGATCTGTGGTTTCAGGTCTTCGACGAAACCGTTGCCCAGCCAGGGGTTTTTCATCACCACGGCCAGACCGACCATGGTCACGGGCTTATCGGTGGCTTTGCCGCCTTCAATAAAGGTTTCTTCGACATAGCTGACGATCTTGCGGATTTCGAAACTCATGAGCTGCTCCGTAGAGGTTTTGGGTGTCTGTGCGTCTGATGGTATACCATAATACCGATGACGCAAGTCCCCCAACGGAGTTTCTGGCTGGATGGCAGGTAAAAGTTCGCGCAGCGGGCAGCAGCGGACAAACGGCGGGCACAGGATTACGCCGGGCGGGGGGATATGTTGTTGAGGAAGGGACGAACGCTATATCTGTGGCGAGGGAGCTTGCTCCCGTTGGACTGCGCAGCAGTCCTTTTTTTTGGTTCTTCACGGAATCCCGGGGAACTGTAGGAGCCGGCTTGCTGGCGATGGTCGTTAACGATAACGCGTGAAAACTGGATAAACGCACTGCACTTGAGTCCATCGCCACGATGCGGCGACCCGACAAGCCAGCTCCTACAGGTGTTGCGTTATCTGCCTTTCCGGGATTGCGTGAAGAACCCAAAAATGCCCTCGCCCGCTACTGCGGATCTACCTGATCCAGCACTCGGTTCACCGACAACTCTGCCAAGGCAATCATCTGTTGAATCCCCAGCGCCAAATTGCATTTTGGGCCAGAAAGGATAAACGCCAGTTCACTGGCCATGACACTGGCTGAAGCAAGGGTTTCACAGGCGTGAACCAGAAGGGTTTCATTGTTGACGTTGGGGGCGATGGTGAAGATTGGGCTTGGACGTCGCGTGGCCGCTGCAGGCTTGCGGGATGAGTGTTCGGAATCGGAGTCGATCTGACCGTCCGTTTCAGGGGGATTCGGAGTTGGTTTTATCATTGTGAAGCTCCTATGAAGTGAGCCTCTCCCCATCCGCTACCACGCAAAATAGGGAGACGGCTGTACACAGGGTGGTAGACCGGTCATAGGAACCCGGCAGGCCGAAGCCTCCCATGCACAGCCGCCACAAAGCAGCCAGCACAAAAAAACGCCCTGAGGCGTTCTGGGTCTATGAAGAAACCGGGCTACCACACCCGTTCGCTGAATTGGCAGCGACGGGACGAAGGTTAGCGAGATGGGTTTTGAAGTGCAACTCGATTACTCAAAGAGTTGCTTCACGAGCACTTGCTGGTCGCCCGGGGAGGACTATGTAGTGCTCTTCTGTGCGAGCCTGCTCGCGATGGTCGTCAACGATAACGTGTGTGAACTGGATAAACGCGCTGCACTTGTGTCCATCGCCGGCAAGCCGGCTCCTACAGTTTCCCGGTAATCCGTGATGAACCTTTTTTTTTGGGGGGGGGCCGCTTCGCGCCCCAGCGGGCCGGTGCGGCGATCCGACAAGCTCCCTCGCCACAGGTTATCTATTGATCTTTCAGGGTGGGCTAGAAGGAAGGGGATGGCGTTACCTGATGGCCATCAGGACTTCGCGTCCTTCGTCCCCAGCACATCACGAATGTTGTCCACCACATTGCTGTCCTTGATCACATCATTCAGCCAACCCTCGAGCGGCATGTTGCCCCATTTGATCGCGCGTTCGATCAGGTAGGGCACGGGGCTCTGGGGTTCGGTCTGCTTGAAGAATTGCGCGATGCCCGCGAGCAGGGTGAATGCCTCGTCGCGGGTCTGCGGCGTGGTGCGCAGCGGCGCGGCTGGAATGTCTTGCCGGGTCTGGGTCATTGCGGCACCTGCAGGTTGTGCGCCAGCGCTTTCGGCGACGCTCGGGGTGGGAGCGACAGAGGCCGGGTGCAGTTCGATGCCCCGATCCTTGAGCAGTTTCTCGGCCAGCTGCCCCGCGCGGGACAATACGTCATTGAGCCCGGCGAAGCTTGGCGCGTCATGACCGAACAGCCTGTCAGCGGTGTTCTGCAGCCGCTGGCACGCGTTGAGGCTGGCGGCTATTTCGCCGGCCTTGAGGCGCAGGTGGTCGGAGTCGGTCAGCACCACCGAACGCTGGAACACCTCGGCGTTGATCTTGCCTTCGTCGAGGGCGGCGCGCATGGCCTGGGGGTTCTGCAAACCGAGGTTTTCGACGTGCCGGGATTCGTCGTAACGCAGCAGGCCGTACTGCTGGCCCTGGGTGATGGGCAATCCGCCCACGACATCCGCCAGGGTCGTTTTCATCCACGCCAGACGGGCAGCGCGTTCATCGACGCCGTCCTCGAGGGAAGGGAAGAGGCCGGCCCAGAAATTATCCAGCAGGCGTTCGGCCAGGGTCAGGCCGAAGGTGATACCGGTGAAATGGTACTTGTGCGCCAGGGCTTCGCTGAGCCAGGCGACGAGCATCAGGTCCTTGCTCTGTCGAGCCAGGCCCTGGGCAGCCAGGGTGAGGGTCAGATCCCAGTCGGAGGACTTCAGATCGGTTTGCCAGTCACCCTGGGTCAGGTAATCGGGGTCTGCTCGCCGTGCTTCTTTCACCTGATCGAACAAGGTGGAAAAGCTCAGGTCTTCGCCGCTCCCCTCATTGATGGGCGCGGTCAGTTCGGCCAGCGAAAGGTCGTTGAGAAATTCAGACATGGGAAACTCTGATCAGACTAAAAGAACACCGCGCCCGCCTGGCAGGCGCAGTGCTGAAAACGAGCCGCGTGTGCGGCCCGTCATTACCACGGTGTTATGCGAAAACCTTGTTCGCGGTGCGATCCCAACCACCGGTGACGTTGCCGCCGCCCTGGCCATCGGCACGGCTCTGCTGGGTGTAGGTGGTCTTGATGCGAGCGAAGTTGAAGCTGATTTCTTCGATCGGCAGATCGCCAACCGCTTTGTCTTCGCCGTTCTGGTTACCGCCAGCGATCGCTTTCACGGACGACACCACGACTTCTTCCAGGTTGATGGTCAGGTAGGTGACCTTGTCGCCACCGGCGCGGTTCACGTTCAGCTGGATCTTGGCAATGTGCTTGCCATTGCAGCAGTGTTCGAACAGCTTGGCCGAAGCCTTGTCCACGGCTTTGCGGATGCGGAAGTCGCTCAACGCTACACGTTCCGACGAAGCACCGCCCGACGAGCTGGCCGTCGCGGAGGTCGCTTGGGTGGCGCCATACTCGTAGCCCAGCACTTCGATCCAATCCTTGTGTTTGTCGTCCAGCACTTCACCTGGAATACCTTCGATCTGGATGTATGCGTCAAATGCCATTTCTATTTTCTCCTTACCTTCATTTAAAGGGATGTCACCTGCGAGCAGGTTCCAGCCCTTCGTTCTAACCTCTTTGAAACGATCAACAGAGGTGTCTTATGCCAGCCCGGGCCTCTCGTTGAGATGACCCGGATGCCGGTATTTCTTCACAGGGCGCGCATGCTCAGTTGAGTGCCCGCACTTCGATTTCTACCCGCCGGTTAGGCTCCAGGCAGTGGATCAGCTGCGCTCTTGGTTGCTGCATGTCGCACTTGACCAAGGGCTTGTTGCTGCCTTCGCCGACGGCTTCCACCAGCTCGCCGGGTACGCCTTTGCCCACCAGGTAGGTCTTGATGGTTTGCGCCCGCTGTTTCGAAACCTGCAGGTTGCCCTGTGGATCGCCCAGTTGATCGGCGTGGCCGGCGATGATGATTTTTCCGATGTTGGGGGTGCTGAGCAGCTTGCCGGCGATCGCGCTGAGCTGGCTTTGGCCTTCAGTCTTCAGGCTCTGGAAGTCCGCACGGGCGAAAGCGAACAGGGTGTCCGACTCCAGCGTGATGGTTTCGATCGAGCGCAACGACTGGGTCAGCAGGCTGTTGATGTAGTTGCGCGAGCTGGAGATCAGGAACGCGTTGTCGAGGATCCGCGGCACGTCCGGCTGGTGAATCTGGTCGCTGTAGAAATTGATCTGGCGGCTGGCGAACTCATAGTCCGAGGCGGCGACACTGGCGTTGCCGACCTGGCGGGCAATCGCCGGGTACCAGTAGTCCGGGATTTTCGCCTTGAGGAACGCAGGGTCGGCCTTTTCCCGCTGGGCACGCGACAGCATGACGTAGGTGTCCAGCGTCGCCTTGCCGAACGCGGCGATGGACTGCGCCCGGTTGTCGTTCGGCAGGGCCTTGGGTTCGACGCTGTCCACGCCGGTCACCGGCATCAGGTCCTTGGCATTGCGCTGATAGACCTTGAGGGTGGTCAGCAAGTACAACGACCGGGTCAGGTTGTCGGCCGTGGGCTTGAGCATCACGCTTTCCAGGCGGTCGAAATAGCGGCTGCGCACCAGTGGTTCTACCTTGTGGCCCTGATAAAGCCCGAGGCGCATGCGCAACGGTACGCCTTGGTCGTGATGCCGCGCGTAGTAATCCGCGGTCCAGAAGCGCAGGCGATCGAGGGTTTGCCAAGCGGTGTATTGCCCGGTGGCGGAGCGGTCATCGGCCGTCGCCTGAGTCAGTTCTGCCGAGATGCCCTGCAGGGTGTTCCTGTTGTTCACATACGACCAGCCCAACAAGCTGCACAGCAGCACCGCGACCACTGCGGCACCGCCGATCCAGGCCGCCCGGCGCCGACGCTCGCGGTGGTTGGTGGTGTACAGCGCCACCAGGTGCTGGTCGGGAATGATCACTTTGCGGAACAGGCTGTTGATGAACAACGGGCGCGGTTGCGCGTTGCCGTTGGCGATCTCCCGGTCACCTTCCAGCGAGAATCGCTCTGTCACCTGGCGTGCGTGCCCGCCCAGTTCCGGCTGGTCGGCATCGAGGGCACTGGTGAAATAGAAGCCGCGCAGCAGTTCGGCACTTTGATAAGGGTTGGCGCGCAACAGGGCATCGACGAACAGTTGCAGCCGTGGCTTGAGGGCCGCCAGCTCCAGCGGGAACCGATACACCGCCGAATCCTGACGGGTGATCTGGATGTCTTGCGAGACCAGCTGCTGGCTCGCCACCTGTTGCCAGTAGCTGACCAGCTCGTCCATCGCAACGCCAAAGCGCTGCCCCCAATCGGCCTGCTCATAGCCTTTGTGGGAGAAGGTCTTGCCCATGACTTCGCCACGGGCGGTTTCGTCCAGTTGCCGATAGAAAGGCGCGAAACCCGGCACCAGGTCGCACTTGGTGAACACCAGGTACACCGGCAGGCGCACTTCCAGCAGGGCATGGGTTTCCTGGATGCGCTCGCGCAGGCGCTTGGCGATGCGCTCCTGATCGTCGAGCGAGGTTTGCAGGATGTCGTGGATGCTGACGGTGACGATCAGGCCGTTGAGTGGCCGGCGCTGGCGATGCTGGCGCAGCAGCTGGAGGAACGCGCGCCACTTGCCGGCCTCTTCCTGGTTGTTCATGTAGCGGCCGGCTGTGTCCAGCAGCACGGCCTCGGAACTGAAGAACCAGTCGCAATTGCGCGTGCCACCGAGACCGGCGACCCGCACGCCTTCGCGCTCGGCATAGGGGAAATTGAGACCCGACTGATAGAGCATGGTGCTCTTGCCTGCCGCGGGCTGACCGACCACCAGGTACCAGGGCAGGGCGTACAGCGCATCCTTGGGATTGCTGCCCCGTGGCTTGTTGCTGTGCAAGCGTTCGATGCTCTGCAACAGCCGCTCGCGCAACAGGCTGACTTCCTCGCGATCCGCCGGGCTCGCGTTCAGCACGGCCTGGTCGGCATCCTCGCGCAACAGTCCTTCGAGGTTGTGATGCCGGGACACGCCCCGATAAAGCAGCAGTACATAACCGGCGGACAGGCCGAGGAACACGCCAATGCCGGTCAACAGGCTGTTGAGCGAACTGAAGTCGAACGCGCGGCCGATGCCCCACACCACGAAGATCGTGAGGAAAAAGCACACCCCGAGAATGTAGGGCTGATAGCGCAAGAAGTAATACTTGATCTTGTTCATACGGACTTCGAATCCAGGGCATCGACAAAACGGTCGATAACGTCACCCAGTGGGCGGTCTATTTCGGGAAAGGCGTGGTTGCGGTGGTGCTCGTCGAAGGCATCGAAGGACGCCAGCACGTCATAGCTCTGCGAGCGTTCATGGATGCCGGTCAGCAGGCGATAGGCAGCGCTGGTATTGCGTGAGGCAAAGCAGATCAGCCGGGGACGCATGAAGTCGTCCGCCAGCAGGCTGATCTGCGGCACGGCGCGCTCCGGGGTCATGTGTGTCAGCCAGGTGACCCACAAGTCTGCGGTCGGGTTTTTCAAGCCTCTTTCCGCCGGCAAGGGCAGGGCGATGCCGATCGGCGTTGCGTGATCCAGATGCCTTTTGAGTGCCTGAAGGCGCGTCAGTACGGCATTGGTGACGAACTCCGGGTAGGTGCCCTGGAGCGCGCAAGCGATATCGCGCAGGTTGAAGTTCACCAGGAACTTGTCATGCACGCGCCGGAACAACTCGAAGTCCTGTCCTTGCAGCGGGCGCAGGGCCTTGATGCGTTCGAACAGCACCGAAGTGCTTTCACCCTGGACGGCCATGTGCAGCAACGGCCGGATCTGCCCGCTGAACAGTTCGCCGAGGGTGAACGGATTGACCAGAGGCTCGGCTTCGCTGGCCTTGAGGGTCTGGAAAATGAAGAACGGATAGCGTCGTCCACTCGAATCCCTCGAGCTGATCAGCCCGCCCAGCAACCAGTTGCCGCTGCGTGCGCGGTAGCTGAAAAAACACAGCGGCAACCCGTCGAACAGCTCGCGCCAGTCTTCGCGATGCTGCAGAGCGGCGAGCGCCCCTTGCAGCCAGCCGTCGAACTCGCAGACGTCGTCGCCCACACCTTGCAGGCTGACGAAGTCCGGGCTCGCGGGCACCTTGCCGAAGCAGCCGATCATTGGCCGGTTTCCCGGTTCAAGTTGCAACGGCTCACAGCGCTTGACCTTCTTTGGCGTTGAGCGCGCTCAATGCCTTGACGTTGGCCAGGTCGGTCAGCTTGACGCCGCCGTAGTTGCGCACGGCGAGGCTGACCGGGCCACTGCTGGTGTTCCAGCTGAAGCGTTGCTGGATGCCGTCAAGATCGCTGACCCGTGCGCTGTCGTTCATGCGCAGCAGACCCCAGCGGCCCGGGTAGTCGAACACCGTGATGCGCTCGCCGGTCAGGGTCACCACATCCAGGCGTGCGCCCGGCGTGGTGGTCGTGCCGGGCCACGAGAAGCGGCTCCAGCTGGTCTTGCCGTTGCGATAGTGCTGCACCTGGCCATCGAGGGTGAAGATGATGTCGGTCAGGTTGGCGGAAGGCTCGAGCATGATCTCGAAGCCGTTGTCGCGGTCCGACAGGCTGGCGATCACCTGGCCCAACGAGCTGGCCTTGTCGATGCTGTTGACCATGTTCGGGTTGACCAGCGGCGTTGCCTTGCTATTGCTGCTCATCCCCAGGCCTTCGCCACCGGACAGGTTGCCGATTTCGTTGCGCTTGAAGTTCGGCAGCAGCCCGGATTCCGGGTCGACGAAACGCTGCAGATCCTTGACCGAAGCTTCATTGCGGCTGCCCGGTGCAATCGGGTAACGGTGCGCCATGACCTGCTCCCAGGGCTTGGCAATCTGCTGTGCCCAGGCCTTGGCAATCTGTTGGCCGGCCGGGTCGCGCAGGGTTTCCCAGGCAAACTGGATCGGTAGGCTGAACAGGCCCTGCAACGATTCGGAAAGGCCGCCCTGGCTGGTGTCGACGGTGGTCTCGACATAGTTGCGCACGCTGGTCACTTCACTTGGCAACCCTTCGAGGGTTTCGCTGATCAACTGCTTGCTGCTCTTGCCAACGTCCTGGGAGCGCTGGATGTTGTTCATCCGCACCTTGAGCTTGCGCAAGGCCGCGAGGTAGCGATCCATGATCGTGCTGTCGGCGCCTTCGGCGTTCTGCACCGCAAACACTCGCGATACCGGTTCGAAGCGCTTGGCCAGGCTGCCGTCGTCGACTGCCGGCAAAGGCGAAATCAGCGCGCCTGGCGAGGTGTTCTTGCCATCGAAAATCCCAGTGACGCTGCTCCAGAATCCGTCATCGGGCTTGATGCCCGCTTGCAGGGTTTCGCGGGGGGCAGGGACATCCCATTGGGTGTTGTCGTTGACCGCCGCGAGGAGGATTTTCACCGGCGAATTCTGCACGTCGCTGAGCAGTGCCAACTGTTGAGTCGCGTTGGCCATGTCGGTGAAGTGGCGAACACCCACGCTGTCGATGAAGGTGTACCAGGCCTGGGTGTAGTCGCGCTTGTAGCGCGTCATGAACTCGCGGATGAAGTTGGCTTTCTGCACGATGCTGTCGCCGCCTTCGCCATCGAGCACCCAGTCCGATTCGTTTTGCAGGTTGCCCGACACCAGCTTGATCAGCTCGGGCTTGACGAACTGTTCCCAGCCCTGGCGGGTGAAAATCGCCGGAACCGCCTCGGTGCCGTACAGCAACTGACGGCCGGGCATTGGCACCAGGTCGCTCAAGCCAACGGCCGGGAACTGACGGCTGGATTCCAGTTGCAGGCGCAGGTATTCACGGTCCACCAGCGAGCTGGAAATCATGAACGACTTCAGGCTGTTGCGGGTTTCGCTGATCAGTTGCTCGTTACGCGACAAGGCCGGTGCCTGGCCGTTCTTGAGCAATTGCACGTAGACCGGTGAGTTGTCCTGGATCACCGCCGTGCTGACAGGATTGTCGGCACTGGCGGTATTGGCCCAGGCCACCGGCAACGCCGCGCCGACGAACTCAGGGTCCGGGTGGGTGCCCGGTTGCGTGAGCATCAGGTAGAGCTTCAGTGCGTTATAGGACTCGATGATGGACGCGACTTGTCGTTCATCCAGCCGGCCGAGCATTTCTTCGGACAACGAAAGTCCGCCGGTGGTCGCCGACAAATCCGCGGCATCGCTTGCGGTGGCAGGGTTGCGCAGTGCCGTCAGCGCTTCGCCCCGTGCCTTGTTGGCGGCACCCTTGGCGGTACCGGTCAGGCGACTGGCGACATCAGCGCTGCTGCGCGGCAGGTTGTTCAAGCGGATCGGCAGTTTCTGGCCAGATGCGCGCGCTTTGACCGGGTCGGCCTTGTTTGACGCAGGCGCAAAGCTGTTCTGCGCATCCACGGTCTTGGCGAATTCATTGAAGGCGCGCATCTGCAATTGCAGCTGCAGGTTGACCGGTTCCAGTGCCTGGGTGCGCAGTTGCTGCAAGTAGGCGGTCTGCGCGACGCGGTAGATGTCGTCACCACGATAGAGGCCGGCACCGAGCTGCAGCGGTACGCCTTTGGCACGGTGCTTCTCGATGGCCGAGAGTTGCTCGCGCAGCAGCTCCAGGCCCTGGCCCGAGGCGAGCAGCCCGGCACGGTCCGGGGACTGTTGCAGTTCGCTCAGTTGCTCGCGCAATGTGGCCAGCCACTGACGGTTGTTCTGGAACGACAGGGCTTGCCAGCCAATGAACGCAACCCCGGCCAGCACCGCCAGGCCCAGCAAGGCAGGGCTGGCGGAGTTGTTCTTGCCAAGGCGCGACTGATAAAGGGTCAGGTCGCGATCCGGGAAGATCACCCGACGGAACGTATCGGTGATGAAGTAGCTGCGGTCGCTGATTTTCTTGCCGCTGCTTGGCTCCGCTTGCTCAGGCTCCGCTTGCAGGGCGAACGACTCGGCCAGGTCGTCTTCATACACCTGGCTCAGTTGCTGGTCGGTCTGCAGTGCGCTGGTGAAATACAGCCCGCGCAGCAGCAGCGGCGCACCGCTGCGACGGATCTCGGCGAAGTGTTGGAGGAACTGCTCCAGCACGCGTGAAAGCTCGGCGAAATAGTTCGGGAAGTTCAGCAGTGCGCTGTTGGCATCGGCGCCCAAGGCAATCATCTGCGCGTCGACGTGGCGACGAATATGGCTGTGCAAATTGGCCAGCTTGGCATCCAGTACCGGGCGCAGGCCCTGATTGCGGATTTCGGATAAACCGAAGGTCATGCCCAGCGGTTGCTGGCGCTCGTTCAGGTCCAGGCCTTCAAACGCCTGGCTGAAGCCCGGCAGTTGATCGGTCTTGCTCAGCATCAGGTAGATCGGTGGATTGGCGTCCAGGCAATCGTTGTATTCCTCGATGCGCGACACCAGTTGCGCGGCCAGTTCGTTGCGCTGGGCCACAGTGCACGCCAGCAGTTCAGGCAGGCTCACCACCAGCACCAGACCGTTGACCGCGGCCTTGCTGCGCTGCTTTTTCAGCAGCCGCAGGAAGGCGGCGAATTCACTGGCCGACGGGTCGTCGCGCAAGTAACGGCCGGCCGTATCGATCATCACGGCCTCGGGGCTGAAATACCAATCGCAATGCTGGGTGCCGCTTTGTGTGTCGTTGGCGCTGCTGGCAATGCTCGCGGACAAACCGGAGCGGGTCAGCAATGAGGTCTTGCCGGCAGCGGACATGCCGATCACCAGGTACCACGGCAAATCGTAAAGCGCCGAAGAACCGCCGCCGCCCGCCGAACGGTCGGCGCGCAGCATCGCGATGGCGTGCTTGAGGCGTTCGCGCAGCACTTGCTGATCGCGGAACTCACCGGTGGATTTGAGCGAACGATCGACTTCGATCTGCACCAGGTTTTCAAGGTTGTGCTCCGCCCGGATACGCTTGTACTGGCGCAGCACAATGATCAGCAGGTAGAAGGCGCTGACGATCGCCATCGCCTCCAGCGCATAACCGCGCAACCAGCTCACGTGCGGCGCGACGAACCAGCAAACCGCCAGGCTCGCCAGCCACAGCACGGGGACGAGGAACCAAAAACTTTTTAACGAGCGCAATAATGTCTTCATGTCTTCCTGACTCGATTACCTGACCTGTTTTCAGGCACTGAACAGCTGGCTGATTTGTTCGGACAAAGCGGCTACGTCTTTGCCCAGCAGCCAGTCCAGCGTCAGGTAGACACCCGCGCAGACCAGCGCAATCAGCGCCAGGTAGAGCCAGAGCGGAACCTCATGGCGCAGCATTTGCGAGACCTGGTCGGGCAATGCCCAGTCAGGCGAGAGGGCCTTGGGCGTCTTGCGAAAACGCGCGATGTCCTGGCCCAGGGTATTGGCCAGGTAACGCAACTGATCCTTTTGCCCGAGGCTGAACTTGCCTTCGAAACCCAGGGCCAGGCACAGGTGGTAAACCTCGAGCACATCGAGGTTCTGTTTGACGTCGCCACGCAGCGCATCGATTTTTTCGAAGAAGCCTTCACCGGCCAGGTGCACGCCGAAATAGCGGAACTGCAGCGGCTGCAATTCAAAGTGCCGACGCAACTCGTTGTCCCCGGAGCGCAACACGCTTTCATCGAGGAACGCACACAGGGCGTACTGGGTGTCCTTCACCTGTTCAACGCTGTAGTTGGCGCCGCGGGCATCGCGTTCCAGCGCCTTGAAGAAGGTGTCGACGCTTGCCTCGAAGGCGCTGACCGACGTCACCTGGCGGCCTTTGCGCACGATCAGTGCCATGCTGATGAAGTCTTGCACCAGGTCTTTGAGGGTCGGTTTTTCACGGGCGGCGGCAACGGCGCCTTGCAATACGGCTTCGGTCATTTGAGTACCGCCATCAGTTCAAGCTTGAGGTTGGTGAACGCGCTGGGCGCATAGAAAGAGATGGCCTGGGCACTCATCATTCGCTCATACACCCGGCCATGGGGTTCGATGGAGAAGTAGTGATTGTCCAGTCGCACCGGAATCGCATTGGGCAGGCGGGTCGAGTGATTGAGGGTGACGCCGGGCATGGCGCTGTTGACCACCACTTCGATGTCTTCCGGCGAGCCGACCTTGAACGCCCGTGGCACCAGTTCCAGCAGGCTCGCGCCCGGCATGTCGGCGTGCACGGAGATGTAGAAGTCCGCCTCGGCCAGCCGTGGATCGTGCAACTGCCCTTGCCAGTACGAAGGCTTGGTCTGGGTCAGGTTGATCACCACACACTGGTTCGGCACGACGTTGTCGAGCAGCACGCGAATCATTTCGTCGAGCTTGACCAGCGAAGCCGCCGGGTCGTGGTGGTCGTACTCGGGGATGTCGTTGAGCTGGGTGTCCAGCGAGAACGTCAGCAAGCCGCCGGCGAGTTCAGCCAGGAACAGGTACAAGCGCTCGGGGTGCAGGCGCGGATGCGCGAGCAGGTGCGCCAGGGCCGGGTGGGCACGGTTCACCGTGTTCAACAGCCAGAACAGGGTCACGTCGCTGGAGCCGAACTCGGCAATCTGGTCCGCACGCTCGCGACGACGGCCCGACAGCGCCTTGCTCTTGGATTGCAAGGCGCCGAGCAAACGCTTGCCCAGTCCGATCAGGGTGTCGTGGGTACCCAGGTGCAGCGTCGGGTGCACGAAATGCCCGTCGAGATTGAACCCACCAATGTTGTTGCGCGACAGCCGGGCAATCGGACACCAGGTGTAGCCATCGAGGTTGTCGCCGTCGATCAGCATCACCACGTTCAGGCGCAGGCTGGTGATTTCGTTTTCCAGGTCGCCTTCGTTGAGGTCCGGCAAAGTGTCGAACTGCTTGCGAAAGCGCCGCCCGGTCTTCTGTTCCTGACCGTCCTCGACGTAATTGAGGCCGAAGGGCTCAGGCAGTTTCAGCGCGGCGTAGACCTTCAGATCGTTGCCCTTGAGCAAGTCTTTCAGGTCACGGGCCGCTGGCAGCGGATCGTGCTGCGGCGCGTCGAACAGGCTGCCGTCGGGGAATACCAGCTTCAGCCGCTTGAGTTGCAGGGAGCCGGTGGCGAGGGCTTCCTCGTCCACTTCCAGCAACTGCACGCCCCAGTGAAAAGGCGTGTTGCGCAGGGTCGCCTGCGCCAGCTGATGCTGGTGAAATTCATCCTGATACTGGAAATGTTGTGGCAAAAGGAACATGCCTTCGGACCACATCACCCGGCTTTGCTTACTCATTGAGCGCCTTCCAATAATGAATTCAATTTCGAGTCCACGGCTTTTTGCGCGGAACCAACGGCTTTGTCCTGGGCCTTTTGCACCACGGCGTCCTGAACACGTTCGGTCAGTGTCGGCTCTGCCGGTGGGTCGGGCAGAGCGGAGGCCTTGGCGAGCTGCTCTTCGGACTTCGGTTTGTTCAGCACGTCGACGCCGCTGACGGCGGACACGGTGTTGTTGTCCACCAGCACCCGCAGGCCGTCGGAGGAGAACCAGATGCCGTCCTTGCGCAGGGAGTTGGCATCAAACGCGACCTTCCAGCGGCTGTTCTCGTCGCTGCGGAAAAAAGCCGCGACACCGACATAGCCTGCCGCCTGGTTCAGCGGCCACTTGTCGACTTGCCCCATGCCCGGCAACAAAGTGATTTCGCGGTTTTCGATCAGGGTATTGCCGAGGGCTTTTTGCGGGTCGTCCCACAGCGAGTCGGCATCCACCGAGGCAAAACGCTCCAGCGACGTCAGCTGGTACACGCGCAGCACCACCGAAAGCGGCGTGCCGGACGCGTCGGGATTGAGCTGGTTGCCGCCGTCGGAGGTCAGGATGACCTTCTCGTTGTCGTCGAACAGCATGTCACCGGCCCACGTGTCGTCGACGCGCTTGCCGACCCGGTCGGTGACGCCACAGGCGCTCAGTACCGCGATCATCGCCACCGCCGTGAGGCATTTGGCCAATGCCGTCTTTTCGGGACGCTTCCCTGAATATTTCTTGTCCATGACCACTACCTGTAAATGCCCGATCAGATCAGGCGATAGGCGAAATCGCCGTCGCTGCCCAACTCGATGTTCAAACTCTGAATCGGTTTGTCCTGCGCCATGCGCTCCAGCACCCGTTGCGCCAGTTCCGGCATCAGGGTCTTGGACAGAATGTTGTCGATGTTGCGCGCGCCGCTGTCGACTTCCGTGCAGCGCGAGGCAATGGCCTTGACCAGCGCCTCGTCATAGCTCAGGACGGCTTGATGATTGCGCTCGAAGCGCTGGCGAATGCGCTCGAGTTTGAGCGCGACGATGCGCTCAAGAATCGCGTCCTTGACCGGGTAGTAGGGGACGATGGTCAGGCGGCCGAGGAAGGCGGGCTTGAACACCTGGTTCAACTCGTCACGCAGTCCTTCGACGATGTCTTGCGGTGTCGGTTGCTGCTCAGCGTTCAGGCACCAGTGCATGATGCGGTCGGTGCCGGTGTTGGACGTGAGGATGATCACGGTATTGCGGAAGTTGATCTCGCGACCTTCGCCGTCATCCAGCACGCCTTTGTCGAACACCTGGAAAAACAGTTCGAGCACATCCGGGTGGGCTTTTTCCACTTCATCGAGCAGCACCACGCTGTACGGCTTGCGTCGCACCGCTTCGGTCAGCACGCCGCCCTCGCCATAACCGACGTATCCCGGCGGCGAGCCCTTGAGGCTGGAGACGGTATGGGCCTCCTGGTACTCGGACATGTTGATGGTGATGACGTTGCGCTCGCCGCCGTACAGGGTGTCGGCCAGCGCCAGTGCGGTTTCGGTCTTGCCGACGCCGCTCGGGCCGAGCAACAGGAACACGCCGATCGGCTTGTTCGGGTCTTCCATGCGGGCGCGGGAAATCTTGATGCGCTTACCGATTTCCTGCAGTGCGTGGTCCTGGCCGAGCACCCGTTCGCCCAGCAACGCCGGCAGGCGCTGCACGGTTTCGATTTCGTCGCGCAGCATCTTGCCCAGCGGGATGCCGGTCCAGCCGGAAATCACTTCGCCGATGGTGCCGCCATCCACCAGGGCATGCACCAGCGGTTGCTCACCCTGGACGCTGGCCAGTTCGGCGCGCACCGCGGCAATCTCCTGGGTATCCGGTGCCTGATTCTCCGGGTGGCTGAGGGCGCCGAGTTTTTCCACCAGTTGCAGCTCGCGTTGCCATTGTTGTTCGAGGGCATCGCGGGTCTGCTGTTCGCTCAGCAACTCGGCATTCAGAGTGGTGAGGCGGCGGGCATGGTCGCTGCCTTTGGCGGCTTCCTGCTCAAGCACCGAGATTTCCGCCTGCAAATTGTCGATCTGGCGCTTGCAGTCTTCCAGCGGCCCCGGCTGTGCCGATTGCCCCAGGGCGACCCGGGCGCAGGCGGTGTCCAGTACGCTGACGGCCTTGTCCGGCAACTGGCGCCCGGTGATGTAGCGATTGGACAGGCGCACGGCCTGCACCAGCGCTTCGTCCATCACCGTGACCTTGTGATGCTCCTGCATCTTGGCCAGCAGGCCGCGCAGCATGTGGATGGCCTTGTCTTCGTCCGGTTCTTCAACCTTCACCACCTGGAAGCGGCGGGCGAGGGCGGCATCCTTCTCGAAGTACTTCTTGTATTCGGCCCAGGTGGTCGCCGCGATGGTGCGCAATTCGCCGCGAGCCAGGGCTGGCTTGAGCAGGTTGGCGGCATCGTTCTGCCCGGCCTGGCCACCCGAGCCGATCAGGGTGTGCGCTTCGTCGATGAACAGAATGATCGGGTGCAGGCTGCGCTTGGTTTCTTCAATCACCGACTTGAGGCGGTTTTCGAACTCGCCTTTCACACCGGCACCGGCCTGCAACAAACCCAGGTCGAGGGTGTGGATGGCGACGCCCTTGAGCACCGACGGCACGTCACCTTGAACGATGCGCAGGGCCAGGCCTTCGACCACGGCGGTTTTGCCGACGCCGGCTTCACCGGTGAGGATCGGGTTGTTCTGGCGGCGGCGGGTGAGGATGTCGACCATCTGCCGCACTTCGAACTCGCGACCGAGCACCGGGTCGATCCGGCCTTCGCGAGCGCTTTGCGTGAGGTTGACGGTGTATTGGTCGAGGGCCGGGGTCTTGCCGTTTCCTTTGACCGTGCTGGCGCTGGCGACTTCGCTAGAGCCCAGTGGTTTGGCCTGTTTCGACTCGGCGCTGCCTTCCACTAACGCATTGAGGTTCAGGCGCAAGTCGTCGGCGTTGATTTTTTCAAGCTCGGCAGCGCCAGCGATCACCACCCGGCGCAGTTCGTCGTCATCGAGCAGGGCCTGCAACAGATGGCCGGTGCGGATCTGTGCCTGGCCGAACTCGATGGAGGCCAGGACCCACGCCTGTTCGATCATGCGGGTCAGGTGCGGCGACAGCGCCGGGGTGCGCGTATTGCCTTTCTTGAACGTCCCCAGTGCCGTCACCAGTTGCGCCTGCAAGCGCTCAGGCACTACCTCGTAATGACGCAGGATGGCCGGCAGGTCGTTGTCGTGGCTGTCGAGTAACTGCAACAACAGGTGCTCGATTTCGACATCGTAGTGGTGTTCCGACAGGCACAGCGCCGCGGCGCTTTCAGTGGCGGCGCGGCTGGTGTCGTTCAGCTTGGCAAACAGGGACTTCAGGTTCACAGGGAGACCCCATCAAAAGGAATGTGGAAGAGGGCGCAGCGCGAAGGTTCGACGTCGACGCCGGGTCGCTTGAGCCAACCGAGCCGGCCCAGCGAAACGCTGCCCAGGCGGGCGACCGGCACGGCCTTGGGTTTGAGCTTGGGCGCCAACTGGAAATCGAGTTCCGCACCGACATAGAAACGCACCAGTTCCACCAGTTTCTGGTAGTCCTCGGTGCCTGGCTGGAAGCGTTGATAGTCAGCCAGCTCCAGTGGGCCCAGCTCGATGCGCACGCATGACTGATAGTCCCAGACCCGGTTGCCGGCGACGGCGCTTTGCCCGAGCACGGCGTTCTTGCGCCCCAGCTGCGTACATTGGCTGGCATCGAGCTTCAGCCAGCGACCGGCAAACGGCTTGACCTTGAACGGCAGGGAAAAATAGAAAGTCAGCATCGCTTCAAGGTTCAACGCGTTGCGTGGTTTCTGGGCGAACAGGCCGGAGAAATAGCTGAACAATTCGCGGCGCAGGGGCGAGCCTTGCTTGTCGAATTTCTGCTTCTGCGCCTCGGGGCCGAAACCCACCAGGTTGAGCAGGTAGCGGTCGAAATCCGAAGTGCCGTTGCGTTCGTACTCGATGTAGAACTTGTACTTCTGCCAGGCCTCGTAGAACAGCGTGGTCATGCGGTGCGAAAAAATGTCGAGGAACGCGTGGGCCGCGTCATCCCGGTACTGGATGTGCCGCTCGATCAACAGTTCGGTGTACGGACGCGGCAACACACCCGACGGCCCGACCAGGCCCATGAAGGTGACTTGCACTTCGGACAGCGGCAGACCGGCCACGGACACCTTGCCGTCACGCTCGAACTGCAGGTCGCTGACTTCACTGGCCGGGAAGTTCAGCGACAGCTGCGAGCGAAAACGCAAAGGGTCTTCGTGCGGTCGGGTTTCCAGGTCCATGCGCCCGGTTCTGCTGTAATGCAGGCGAAGCAGGCGCACCAATTGGAAAAACTCGAATCGGTGCGGCTCAGCCCGTGCCTGGTCGATCAGACCAGGGGTTGATCGCCGGTTCGCGGTGGCCATTGGACGACTCTCTTTTCGCGCTGCAAGCTGCGAAGGGTTAATTGGGTAAAACTGTTCATCGAGCAGTACTGACCAAAGAAGTGATCGAGCACCATGCCAAACAAAAACACACCGCTGCCGGTGTATTGGCTTTCATCGAAATTGAGGGTGATGCCGACGCCGCGCACGAAGTTCGGCCGCGGGTGGCCGATGCGTGCGACGACCGGCTCGCTGCTCACCGAGACGATGCCGTTGATCTGTTTGCGGATCGCCGACACGTTGCGGTAGTTGTAGAGCGACAACAGTTCCAAGAGCACTTCGCGACCACGGGACACCAGCGACATGTGGTTCAGCGACAGGTGCGAAATCAGCCGCCAGATCACGCCGTTGCCCAGCGGCACACGAGCGGTGGCGGTGGGTTTGCGCAGGCAGCGGATGTCCTTGATCACCGAGTTGCCGGGGATGTTGAAATCGCCGCGTTCGCCGCCGAAAGGCAGCATCAGCGGCAGGTCGCGGTTGCTGCAGGTCAGGCGGATGCTCAATGTATCGTTGTTGGCCTCCATCAACCCCAGCTCACGATCCACCACCCGGATGAACACGTTCGAGCCGTCGCGCTGGCCGCTGTGCACCGCACGGCGCCGGGCAATCCAGAAGCTTTGCCCCGGGCCCTGATCGCCACGGGGTTCGAAAAACGGATGGCAGGTGCCGACCTGATCGATACCGCCGACCTTGCGCACGCGCCGAACGCGATCGATGGACACCACTTCCGCCGAGCTTTGCAGGCGCACATCCGGCGTCACCGCGTACTCGTGCTGGGCGTGGGTCAACTTGATCGGCTCGGCCTGCTGGCGGAACAGGTTGATGATCGGCGTGCAATTGAGCTTGAAGTTATTGCGCCCGATGTTCTGCGTCAGACGCGCCAGGCGGTCGCTCAGGTCGTAGTCGGAAAAGTAGAAGTTGATCTCGACTTTCTCGACGTCCTTGCCCGCCAGAATCCGCGCAAAGCCCGACAGGTCGAAGAACATGAATTTGTCGGGGAAGGTGAAGTACTCGTGGAGCAGGCGATAACCGAGGAACGAGCGCTCTGAGTAGTCGACCAGGCCTTCGTCCAGACCGTAACCGACGGCTTTGAGGGAGTTGGCCGGCAAGGTGACCTCGCGGGTGCGGCCCTGATCTTCGAAGCTCAGCGTGGCCTTGGCCAAATTGTTGAACAGCAGCTCGTACAGTTGCAGCATCAACGTGCTTTCGCCGTCGAGGAAGAAGCGCAGGCGGTCCAGTTCCAGCTTGCCGAACAGCACGTCGGAGGTCGCCACCAGGCCGATGCGCAAGCGCGCGACCAGGTCGGCGCTGTGACCGTTGAACGCCGAGCGTTCCATCTCGATGAACGACGCCTGTTGCACCGACACCGGCCACAGCTCGACCGGATAGCAGGTGCGGAATTTGCACACCACGCCATCGATCGGGTTGGCGCTGATTTCGGTATGCCGGGGCACACGGAACGCTTCGGTGACTTTTTCCTGCTTGCCCAGGTTGAACTCGACGATCGACATCGACGGGGTAGGGCGCAGGTAGTGCGGGTACAGCACCTCGAGAAACGACTCGACGATTTCCGGCAGCTCGTCATCGAGTTTTTTGTGCACCCGCGCCGACAGGAACGAGAAGGCTTCGATCAAGCGCTCGGTGTGCGGGTCTTCGCAGTTATCGCCCTCGATGAGCAACCGCGAAGCGATTTTCGGGTACTGGCTGGCGAACTCCTGGCCTAAGAAGCGCAGGTGCGACAGTTCCTTTTCGTAGTAGGGCAGCAGATCGTCGAGCATCAGTTGAGGTTCTGCACTTTGTATTCCTGGGTGTTGACCTGCAGCACCGCGTCGAAGGACACCTGGCGGGTGACGTCTTGCAGGCGCAGGACTGCGTCCACGCGAAAGGTCAGCATGCGTTGGCCGGTCTGTTGGGCGAGCAGTTGCACTTTGACGCTGCGAAAGCGCCGGTCACCGACCGTGATCGCTTTCTCCAGTTGCCGCTGGATCAACAGGCGATCCTTCGGATCAAGCACGCTGCGACTGGTGAAGTCCGGCATGCCGTAGTCGAGGATGCTGCCGCTGAGGTTGACGAAACCCTCCAGCTCGTTGGCGACCAGGGACTGGCGGGTGTTGACCAGGATTTCCAGGTCGCGAACGATGCTGGCCTTGTAATCGGCCAGCGAACACAAGCGTTGCGATGACGCTTCGCTGGATTGATGCGGACGATCGTCCAGCAATCGGTCCAGCAGTGATGGCAACAGCTTGTGTTGACTGGTCATGGTGCCTCCGTGGCAAAGTGCGCGATCAGCCGCGGGTCGATTGCGGCAATTCGGCGACCAGGCGCAACGACGCGGTCAGCTCGTCCAGTTGGTAGTGCGGGCGCAGGTAAGTCACGGCCTTGTACACCCCAGGCTTGCCCGGCACCTCGAACACCTCGGCGCGGGCTTCGCGCAGCGGGAACTTGGCCTTGGCTTCCTGGCTGGCGGTGTCGTCCAGCAACACGTAGCTCGACAGCCATTTGTTGAGGAACATTTCGACGTCCTTGCGCGAGGCGAAGCTGCCGATCTTGTCGCGCATGATCGCCTTCATGTAGTGGGCGATGCGCGAGGTGGCGAAGATGTACTGCAACTGCGCGGAAAGCCGGGCGTTGGCATTGGCGATGTCGGTGTTGTACTGCTTCTGCTTCTGCGCCGACTGGGTGCCGAAGAACGCGGCGTAGTCGGTGCCTTTGCAGTGCACCAGCGGAATGAAACCGAGGTCCGACAGCTCTTTCTCGCGGCGGTCGGTGATGGCGATCTCGGTCGGGCACTTGAGGGCAATTTCGCCGTCATCGGTCTTGAACGTGTGGGTCGGCAGACCTTCCACCAGGCCGCCACCCTCGACACCGCGAATCGCTACACACCAGCCGTAGCGGGAAAACGCATCGGTGACCCGGGTGCCCAGCGCGTAGGCGGCGTTCATCCACAGGTACTTGTTGTGGTCGCGGCCATCGACGCTTTCGACAAAGTTGAATTCCTCGACCGGCGTGGTATCCGGGCCGTAAGGCAGGCGACCGAGCACGTGGGGCAGGGTCAGGCCGACATAACGCGAGTCTTCGGAGGCGCGGAACGACTTCCACTTGGCGTATTCGACGGTGTCGAAAATCTTCGCCAGGTCCCTTGGGCCAGACATGTCGGTGAACGAATCCCAGCCGAACAGCTCGGGCGAGGCCGCCGAAATGAACGGCGCGTGGGCCGCTGCGGCGACGTGGGAAATCTCTTCGAGCAGGTACATGTCTTCCGGGCTGCGGTTGAACTCGTAGTCACCCAGCAGCATGCCGAACGGTGCACCACCGAAGGTGCCGTATTCTTCTTCGTAGATCTTCTTGAACAGCGCGCTCTGGTCGAATTCGGAAGCGGCCTTGAGGTCGCGCACCAGGTCTTTCTTCGACGCATTGAGCAAGTGGATCTTCAGCGTGGTGCTGGTCTCGGTCTGGTCCACCTGATACTTCAGGCCGCGCCAGGAGGACTCCAGCTGCTGGAACTCACTGGCGTGCATGATCTCGTTCATCTGCTCGGAGAGCATCGCGTCGATCTCGGCGATGCGCGCATCGAGCACGGCGATCAGGTCCTTGCTCGGCGTCATTTCGCCTTCCAGGATCTGGTTGACCAACTCGCCGATCAGGTCGCGGGTGCGGGTGCGCTCGGTCTCGGAGCGGGCCACGCGGCTTTCGGAAATGATGCTGTCGAGCAACGAGGATTGCGCGGTGAAGCTGTCCACTTCCACCAGCGTGCTGTCCTGTTGAGTCACGGTTTGCTTGTCGTTCATCGTCAGGCTCCTACGCTTTGCCGTCGGTGGCTGGAACGGCGGCTTCGCGACCGAATTCCTTGCCCAGGGTTTTCAACTTCTCGGTGTTCTGCAACACGTCCATCAGCAGCTCTTCGAGCTTGTCGTTGCCGCCCATCTTGTTGCGCAGGTCCGCCAGCTTGTTGCGCACTTCCAGCAGCTTGCGCAGCGGCTCGACCTGCTTGACCACGTTCTGCGGTTCGAAGTCTTCGAGGGCGTTGAAGTTGAGCTCGACGCCCAGCTGCGTGCCGTTCTTGGCCAGGGTGTTGTCGACGCGGTAGGTCAGGCGCGGCTTGATGCCCTTGAGCACACCGTTGAAGTTGTCGCGGTCGATGAAGATGAACTTGCGGTCCTTGAGCTTCGGCAGCGGCTCCAGCGGGTTGCCGGAGAAATCGCCCAGCACACCGACGACAAAGGGCAGCTCTTTCTTTTCCTGAGCGTCACCGATATCCACGTCGTAGGTGATATGGACTCGAGGCGCGCGAACGCGGTCGAGTTTGTGCTGGGTACTTTCCTTCTTCGCCATCGTGATCTCCTGTGCGAACAATTCGCTGCAAGTCGTTTGCGTGTCGGTTCAATGGGTGGCCGAGCGCGTTACATTCCTTCGATCGTCAGCAGCAGGCGCTGACGGATTTCATCGTTCATTTCCATGATGTTGGCGTGGCCCACCAGCTCTTCGAAGCTGGTGTTGCCGGCGATCTGGGTGCTGCTGCGGATCACCGCTTCGTCGGGCAATTGCGAACGAACCGGCGAGCTGATGACGCAGAAGGGCAGGTCGCCGAAGTCCTTCAAACGTTCGAAACTGACGGGAAAACGCAGGCCTTCGAGCAAGCGGCCGAGGCCCGGTGACTTGCTCAGGCAGTAGAACAGCACCAGGTAATGCACGACGAAACGGTGCAACTCGGCGCTGCTGCGATCGGGGTCCTTGATGACGCTGCGAAAGCGCGCCAGGTCGAACGAACTGAAGCCGACCACCCAGCGCACGGGGCTGGTGATGCGAATGGATTGACCGCTTTCGGACAGCACCTTGTCGTACTCCAGCGCAAACAATTGCGGAGTGGTACTGAGCAGGTTGAGGGGCACTTCGAGTTCGTTGACCAACCGGAACGGAGCGGCCGAGCCGATGCGATCGTAAAGCTCCTTGAGTTCCTTGAAGTGGTGCTGGGTCTCGCGCCCGCTGCTGCGTTGCGCACCCTGCAGGTATTCACCGAAAAACGCCTGTGGACGAATCAGCAAAGCCAGGGTCGCCAGATAATCCGCAGCCTGCGCCTTGAGCGCATCGGAAATGGCCCGGGTCTGGCTTCGCAGCTTGATCAATGCATCAACATCAAAAAACGTCTGGGTCATCGGTACATCGTCCTTGAACACTCCATGCCTTCCTGGATAAAAAAACCGGGGCATGTCGAGTGACTGATTTCTCGAGGGAACACTCGTCCACGAGAGGTGATTGCTATTGTTCGACATCAAAAAAAACACACTGCCGGGAATAACCGAGAGTGTGATGCTGGCATATGGATATTGAGTTGCCAGTAACGTCGTGTATGGCAACACGTTGTATGGAAAAGTTCATTCGGGAGCGGATTTTTTCTCGTTTTTGTTACATGCCGCAATGATGTCGGCTTGCCACTACTTGTGGGAAGTGTCTGTCGGATAGTTCTGAAACCCAGTTAATTCAATGGTTTCAGGCAGGTTGTGGATCCCATTTTTAATTGAAAATAATTTGAAAAAGGTGAACCGGTTCACCCAATGCCTGCTTGATGATCCGCTGAGGAAAGGTTGAAGGATAAGTGTCATATAACCGGGGGGAAGTGATGGCAATTCAGGATGTCCGAGATATACAAGGCGTCCTTTCCATTGCTGAACGAGTGTTCGGGCAATATGACGTTACATATCGCCGATATTTCTGTATAACGCGCCGGTACGAGTGCGCCCCGTAACTTTCATGTCGGGCCGTGCAATAGCGTGGGGGCTTTCGGGCCTTCGTTAAATGGAATTTATGCTCGCCACGGATGTAAGGCGACGCGACTATTGAGGCCCTGTCTCATGAGAACGTTGAAACTCATTGCCGTACTTATTCTCCTGCCGCTTTGCCTTGGTTTGTTTGGCGCCTGGGAGTTACAACGCAGTTCGGAAAGCATCAAGGAATTCGCGGCTATCAACGCCGAACTGGGTGAGATGCATGTCGAACTCGAAGCGATGGCTGCAAAGCCGGGATCGAGCTCGGCAATGGTCGATATCAATGGCAAGCGCATGAGTGTTGCCATGGCTCTATCGCGTATTGCTGACGCCGAGCACGACCTGACCATCCTGCAACCGGTGAGTGCCGTGATGAGCAACTTGGCCAAGGTAGTCATCGGCCTCGGCCTGCTGGCCTTCCTGGTCGGCGTACTGGGTCTGCTGGGCTTGCGCTGGGCCGGTGCCCGCGCGAGTCATTCCCGTGAACGTTTGCTGCACACCTTCAGCCGGGTTAGCCGCCTGTTGCCGTACCTGCTGGTGGGGCACATCGTCGCCATGGGCGCGGCGGTGGCGGCCATCCTCGGTTTCGAAGGCCTGGGGCTGTGGCACATGGGGAAAATGGCCGCCGGTGAATTCAAGCTGATGCTCATCGTGTTGATGCTGATGCTCGGTTTCCTGTATTCGATCTGGCAGATGGGCAAGCAGCTGCCGGTCATGCTGCGCATGTTCCAGCCCACGCCGATGAACGTTCTGGGCCAGGTGGTCACACCGCAACAGGCGCCAGCGCTGTGGGCCTATGTACGCCAGATGGCGGAGCAACTCGGAGCGCTGGCCCCCGAGCACATCGTGCTGGGCATGACCGAAGGCTTTTACGTCACCTCCAGCGACGTCAACCTGCTCCCGTCAGGCACCGTACTCAATGGCCGCACACTGCACGTGCCGATGCTGTACCTGGGCCTGCTCGATTCGGCGGAGACCGGCGCGGTCATCGGTCACGAACTGGCGCACTTCGCCGGTGCCGATACCGAGTACAGCCTGCGCTTCGTACCGATCTACGAGGGCATCGGCCGCAGCCTCGGGGTGATTGCCGAAACCATGCTGCAAAGCGATGTGCTGCAACGCACGACGCTGTGGCCGGCGTTCATGCTCGGTGAGTATTTCATGGAGCGTTTCGATCACGCGGTGAACCATTGGAGCCGCGTGCGGGAGCTGGCGGCGGACGCGGCGGGCGCGAAGCTGACGGGGAATATCGCCATCTCTTCGGCCTTGGTGCGCATCTCTGCCATCGACCCCTTGCTGCAGCAGGGGGTATCGACCCATGTGGCCCGCGCGACCAACCCCAGTGCCGAACACGTGCGTACCGGCGACTTGCCAGGCAGCGTGGTGCAGGAACTCGCCGCGCAGCCGCTGACCCTGCCCGAGGAGGACATGGCAGCCAGCCTGCCGCATCCATCGGACACCCATCCCTCCAATCTCGAGCGGCTGGCATCCCTGCAAGTCACGGTCGAAGAGGCCGTCAGCCGCGGCACCCGCCCGATCAACGCGGCACAAGCCTGCGCCGCGATGGATCACTATTTCGCCGATCCCCAGGCATTGCGTGCCCGCATGACCGAGGACTTCCTCGGCCACTATGTGGAGCAGGACGCGGCGGTTGTGCAGGAGTTGCGTAGCCATGCCAGCAATGCCACGGAGGAAGTCCGGCTGCATGAAGGCGCACGATTGCGCGGGTGGATTACCCTGATTTTCTTCTCGCTCATTTTGCTGTTGGGCTTGGGGCTGCTGGTCTTGCCGTGGCTGTTTCCGCAGGCTTTGGGGGGCAGCAAATCGATGATACTGGTGGGTGGCGGCGTGCTGATCGTCTTGATGGCGTGCCTGTTGCCATTCTCGCTACGCATGCTCAAGCGGGCCAACAAGACCGCGTTGCTGCTGACTCCCGAACACTTCGTTTTTGCCAACCTCAAGGCGCCATTGCCGATCCGGCACGTCGCCGACTTTGGTCTGCAAGTGGGGCAGGGGGTGCACTTGAATCTGCTGCTGGAAGACGATGCCCCGATGCCTGAGTTGGCCTCTCGCTCGTTCTTTTCGCCTGATGCAAAGCTCGACAAGAAAAAGCGCTGGGTCCAGTTACAGCTGATTCAGTTCTGCCGGGACGACAAAAAGCTCAAGAATGAGCAATTGGCGGAACTGATCGGCACCTACCTCAATGCAGGTACTGCGCGGCACTTGCTGCAGCAGCGATTCGAGCAGGCTTGAAGGCTTTCAGCATTGGCAGGTGTGGGATGCCGGGTTCAATGGCTCCCTGCGCAAAGCTGATGAAGGTCTGATACGACGTGCACGTTTAAAAGAACGCCATTTATGTATTCGCAGTCTCTGACTCTCAAAGCGTGCCGGAAGAAATCGCCTGGATTACACAACTCAATACCCCCGAGCAAGCCCTCGAATTCAATACATGGTTAGAGCCGGTCGAGCAATGAAAGGCATGCACTCAACAAGGATGCGTACATGACACTGCCCCACTTTATTTACCATCCCGATCCCGTCGGTAGCGGTTCGGTGCAACCCTCTTCCGCCACTTGCGTGAGCTGCAATCAGGCGCGAGGCTACATTTATGTGGGCCCGGTATACGCCATTGATGAATACGAAAACTGCATCTGCCCTTGGTGCATTGCCGACGGGAGTGCGCACCAGCGTCTGGGCGCGACGTTTGTCGATGACGAGAGTATCGGCCTGGACGGCGAAGAAACGCTGAGCGAGGCGCAGATCGCCGAAGTCAGCCAGCGCACACCTGGTTTTAATGGCTGGCAGCAAGAGTGCTGGTTCACTCACTGCGACGACGCAGCCGAGTTTGTCGGCAAGGCCGGCCATGCAGAGTTGCTTGAACTGGGCCCGGCAGCCATCGCCGCCGTTCAGGACTCAACAGGATTGGAGGACGGTCCGCAGTGGCAAGCGTTCTTCAATGCCCTGGATAAGGATCATGGGCCTACCGCCTACCTGTTCAAATGTCGCCACTGCGCCACGCTGGGTGCTTACCAGGACAACCATTGATACCCAAAGTGCTCAATCCGGGGCGACCCACAAGGAAGAAACTCTGATGACCGACGATCACACCCCCGACTTCACCAAAGTCCCCACCGGCATGCTGCCGTTCCCGCCTGTTGAAGACGTATTTGTCGCCGATCAACTGGAACTGGCCAACCATCTGCACCCTTTGTTCAGCTTGGATATCAGCACCGTAAACCCCGAGTGGTCGGGGGTGCTGCACATGCTCAGCCCGTTGGAACCGTACGAGGGCCTTGTCGGCGAGCTGACCGAGTGGGACGGGTGCCAAGGCTGCCTGCTGAAAACCAACTGGATCGGCTTCAAGGTCGAGCAAGGGCGCTACCGCTTGTGCGGCGATCCACGCTACTTCTTTCTGCACGAGGGGAACGCACAGCTGGCTGATCCTCACCCGGAGGCGAGAGCGGATCTGGAGCGGCACTACGCCGATCAGCACAGCGCTTTTGCCGCCACTGTTGAAAGGTTTAAAACCAGCGGCGTGCTGGCGCGTGAGGATGGCGAACCGTTGTATGCAGTGGAATTTGTCGCGCAACTGGGCGGCGAAGTCGATGGCTGCGCCAACTGGGTGGAGGCGGTCGAATTTCCAATGCACATCGTTGAACTGGACCCCGACCGCGGCGATTCGAATGTCTACCCCCTGAGCCCTGCGAATAACCGGTTTTTCCACGTGGCAAGCGTTCCGGGCTGGCATTACCGGACGGCCGGAGCAGACATGATCGTCATGTTCTACGAGCCGATTGAAGGCTTGGTGCTATTCACCTTCGGTTACAGTTGAATCCCATGAACAAGACCGAACTGCAAACTCTTGTAGTCAGAGTCAAAAAGTATCTCTTGATTATCTTTTTGCTCTGCCTTGTAGGCGCTCTCATCTATGCGTACCTGCACAAACCGGCGTTTCCTTCCGAGGTAGTCCTGAAGCAGGACTTCATTGCGGGGCAGTCGATCTACATCGTTCAAGATGCCAGGGATCCAGATGAGCCCAAAAGCCTGAGGTTCTACGTCAACAATGGCGGCGGCAGGAATAATGAGACGATGAAGGTGCGCCTCGGCAAGACCCCGCCGTTCCTGGTCTCGGACACTGACTTGAAAGACGTGGTAATCCAGCGTGTCTCCAACGGCCTGCACATCAAACTCAAAGGCGCAGTCTCGAATTACCGGAGCAACCTTTACCTTGAAGACGGCGACACTTACACCACCTACCGTGTAAGCCTTGAGCAAGTCGAAACCCGACCGCCCTTGCCGAGCGGTCGGTAAGCTTGTTTCAGCAAGGCAATCACTGCACAGAAAACCGCAATCGCCAGCGCCGGCCACTGCATTGGCAAATCGATGATACTGGTTGCTGGCGGGGGCTGGTCGTATTGATGGCGTGCCTGCTGCCATTCTCGTTGCGCATGCTCAAGCGGGCGAACAAGACGGCGTTGCTGCGGACGCCCGAGCACTTGGTATCTGCGAACCTAAAGGCGCCATTGCCGATCCGGCACATCGCCGATTTTGGCCTGCAAGCGTGGGGTGCGAAGTTCAATGGCACCCTGCGCAGAGCTGATGGAGGTCTGATAGCAGCGTCTGAAGTTCGTTATTTTCGGCCAGCAAGGGCGTTGCGTCTTCATACAGAACAACGTCGTTGATCGAGCCCATGCCGCCGTACAGCGACATCAATCGAGACAACGCGTACGCCGTATCCTGAGGCAGCGCAAGGCTGCACTCCTCAAGTCTGTCGGCCCATTGCGGGTGACCGAATCTCCTCAGTAGTTCTGCTGTTCGGGCAAGGTTCGAGGAGATCTTGCAGATGTCTTTCATGGTGACAGTCCTGAGCGAATCATTTATCAAAGTTCACAACGCTGACGGAACCATTGTGCCAATCGACCGAGTAACTGAGGCCATTCCAGTTACCAACGATCAACGCCCCGTTTTTGTCGCACTGAAGTCTCATGTAAGGCTTGTCTGCTTGCGTGCCGTGGGGACTTTCCTGGATGAACCAAACCACCTTTCCATGCCTCGATAGTGCAAGGATGTTTTTGTTGAAAATGACATTTGAAGGGGACTCGATCAGGACCGCGAGCCTGTCGTCATGCTGCAATGCGACTTTGACCGGGTGAGGCAGGTGAATGGATTGATCTGCTATCCAAAGGGTGCCGTTGTCAACGTGGTACCAGGTTTCGGTCATGACGTTACCTCTAGTGTTATCCCTGAAGTCGCAGCAATTTCATGTGCGAGGAAGACTTTCCGGTGGCAACCCGTTAGGCAGCTGAATCTTCAGGCCGCGTGCAATCTGAATGCCTATGTAGAAGGCATCCCCCAGTGCACTGGCAAGTACAGGATCGTCGGCTTCAAACTCTTTGGCGGCCCAAGCGCCGATAGTCAATTGGTGCAACCGGGCTTTATCTTTTTCAACGCCCAGCAACACGTTTTTGATGAATTGCAATTGGATCAGCGAGCTTGAGTAAATCTGGAACTCTGGACAGCCGTTGTATCTCAGGGCGGTGATGGTTACCGCATTGTCGATGTAGTCGAGGGCCGTTATCGGCGTTTTCAGACGACGGTCCTTCCCGGCTCCAGCGGTTTGATGGCTGCGCGACGCTACGTACTCATCAAACATTCGAACCTGCTCACCGGTCAGGGCACAGTCTCGATCATAACCAACGCGTTTTCTATAGGTCAGGAATTGTTCTGATTCTGGTCCATGGGACAGCAGCGAAACAATCGCCGCACATTGCGTGAGCCAATAGATCTCGAACGAGGATTCAGTGCCTCGACAATAACCAAGATCTGTCGCTTTGCCGTACAAGTCACTCGCCAGTTGGCTGGCGTAATCGCGGTTTATCGTAGTCTCTGATGTCCGGTCGGCCGGGTCATTCGCTATGACAAAAACCCGATAACGCTGCAACAGGAGGGCATCCACAAGCGTCAGGTCCGGGCAGGCGGGAGGCATCAGCGGGACAAACACTTCTGGCTCACGATTGATCGGTAGCCAGGACAGGTTCCTTTCCACTCGGGAAAGTGGCTTGTCCACTTCGGTGTGGGGGGCTGCATCGACAACCTGCTCGGTGGGGGCGGGTGGAAGAACGGTCTTTTGCCCAAAAAGGGTTTTCAAGCGATGCGGTAGTTTTGACATGGGATAGCCGTTCAAGGATTTTGATTTTTTGGCAGCGGTCCACGAGGCCGGAGTGACGAACTTGCCTTAGATAGCCGTTCCTCTATTGGCCCCCGGCTGCACAAACAGCAGATCATCCAGCTCTCTGCGGCGACATCTCGTGGCAAACGCCAGGGCTGTATCAAGATCCGTTTGGAAGAGATCGAAGTTTGCCCGGTCAATTTGGTAATACTCCTCGTAGTCGACCATGCCGTTGCTGACTGGAATCGACAGGTAAAGGCGACCTGTAGTCTCCTCGACGCCTAAGGCAAACATGTGTTCACGGCTTGTGAAAATGTCACTGAATTTCATCGTGTCCTTGATCTGGTGGCTGGGGTATTTATCCGTATCGTTTCAGCGATTCCCATAAATCACTTCGTCCATCTCGTCATGGAATGGGGCGCTTTCGAATAGCTTTTGCGCCAGGTCCTGAATGTGTTCTGACCAGGCGACCGTTTTGACCCATTCTTCAGGCATGCCCGTCACCCCGTACAGCGCCCCCGCTATCTGGCCGGCGGTAGCTGCCACGCTGTCGGCGTCGTCCGCCAGATTGGCCGCCAACAGGATTGCATCCTTGAAGTTGTCGGTGTTCCAGACCGCCCACAGAGCGGCTTCCAGCGTATCGATGACATAGCCGGAGGAGCGGATCTGATCGCGGGTTTTTTGTTTGTATTCGCCAGCGTTGATGATCAAGGGGCGGGGATACAAGGCGCGAACCATTGACGACAAGGTTTCTTCCTTATCCGCGCCATTGAGGGCCAGGTGCAGTTGAGCACCGAGCAGTTCGCAGCAATTTACGGCTTCTGCAGCCCTGTGGGTGCAGCGGCTTTGTGCGGAACTTTCCCGGCAGGTGCCGGACAAGGAGTGGCGACGGAAGATGGCGGCCGGTGCCAGCCTGATGATCGACCCGTTGCCGGCTGTGGATGGGTGATCGTTGCCGTACCAGTCGCCATGCGCCAGTCGACCTTCAAGCGCAGCGCGAGTGGCGTTGCCAATATCAAAGCATTTTCCGTTATGGCTGTTTTCGCCATTTTTATACCAGCGACAAAGCCTTTGCGAGTAGTCGAGGAAATCGAAATTATTGTTTGCTACGTAAGTGTCTGCGAGAGCCAGTGCCATGCTCGTATCGTCAGTCCACTCTCCCGGTTTCAGATTGAAAGGGCCACCGCCAACCATGTCACTGACATGTTGACGATCACGGGGCAGAAACTCGAGCGTTGTACCCACGGCGTCGCCAATCGCGAGCCCCAGCAGGCAACCTTTTGCGCGGTCCAGCGCCTGCTCTTTAGTTAGGGTGCAAGGCCTGGAAGTCAGCCACTCAGGCTTCCTGACCGGAAATCTGGGCGCGTCCGGCTGCAACATAGGGTCCATGCGCTGACGTAGCTGAGGAGAGGGCGGTGGGAGCAGGTGGTCGTAACGCTCAGTGTATTGGGTGAGCGCTTCGTTTGAGCTTCTGAGATCAATAAGTTTGTTTAACATCTCGGCACCAGGCAATGATCTGTCACGACATATCGTCTGATTTCAGGCCCGCTCAAATGCGTCCCATAACGTCTGTCGAATAGTGTCCAGTCTTGCGTTAGCTGCGATTCGCTGCTCCGCGGTACCTCGATCAATGTAGACGTCGGAGAAACCTGATTTACTGCCTGCCATTGTTATATACATTGAAGTCGCTTGTGCCCACTCATTACTGTCTGGCAAAGGGTCATCGGAAATTAGGCGGATTATCGCGTTTATTCCTGAATCAAAATTCTGGCAGCTCTCACTGTGAAAGATTTCTTTGAGCGTAATAAGCAGTTCTGTCAGGTTTGAGTTTGTCATGTGCTGCGTCCGTGACGTTTATCAGTTGTGCTAACTATTCCTTTTTTTTGACATGTTCAGGTGACGTTAGCTCCATGCTGTGTCTGAGTTGACTCCCGTTCCCCTCAATAGATTTCAATGAATAGCCCGTCGTCACACAATATCATCGACGGGAGGGACCTCTATCGTAGTCCTGGCGGGGGATTTCTTCGCCGAAGCGCAGCGCTTCATTGAATAAACGGTTGTCATGAGGGACTGGTTGAACGCTCTTCGTCGCCGTAGAAACATACATATACCTGCTTCGAATAATGGTCCCATCGATAGGTGACTTCTTCGTAGAGGTAGTCAACAAATATGTCTTCGTTGGCGAAACGCTCACCCTTCGGAATAGCCATTCACCTGCCGTCCACCTGGATGCACACTTCCTGATTGCCGATCATTTTGCAAGGCCAGTTGTCATTGATGTAGCGAGTCGGCTTGAAGCAGGCATTTTTGTCGTTTACCCAAAACAACTGCCACGCCGACCCAGAGATAAGAAGTTTAGGGCAAGGGGTGTAGCCTCGGTTGAGTAATGTAAGTGTGGTCAGGATCATGATGGCGGGCACAATATAAATGATTGTCTTGACCGAGAGATATATCATTAATGCTGAAAAGCGATGCAAGAAAGAATTATTTGGTGGGTCAAATTTTTTTCCAGTCCATACAGCAATGGAAGCTCCTATGATCGTGAGTAAAACAGCAGGCGGTGCCATTAGGAGACAGAATGCTAAGTAGGGGGTCTCTACAACTGGAGCGTTTCGGTAGATGCGCCCGTAAATCGGTAGCACGTGCTCCCAAAGCCAATACAATGAAAATGCACCCATCAGGGTCATGATAAAAACAAGTGCCAAAGCGCTGAGTCTGAAGGCCAGCGGAGACATGATGTGTTCAGGTGCGAAAGATTTCATTTGGATCCTAAAACTTAGGAAGTTTAAAATTTGAAAAGTTTGGTAGTTCCGGGGCTTTTGGCCAACTAGGTAGTGGTAGATCGCCGGGCTGAATTTTTCGGAGGATCCAGGATTTTGTTTCGTCGTATGCCTGATCAATAAGTTGGTTAATGATACTGGTAGCGACTTTTTCCGTATAAATTTGCAGGTCTTTAGCACTAATTCTGGTCGCTTGCTCATGTAGGTAACGTATGTTGTCCACGGCATAGCGCATTCCGGATTTTACACTGTTTTTTATTCCGTAGTTGTTGTCTAGTGCATTCAATCCAATGCCGATGCCGAATACAAGGATTGCTCCGGCTATGACCGGTAGTGCAGCGAAGGCGAGAGAGGTTCCGACTAACGTTGCAACTGCATACCCAATCGCAGTCGCAATCCCTGCTTTAATCAATTCAACGCCAACACCCGCAAACAAGTCAGTAAGTACGGCCTCGTCATTGAACGCCCACTCCACTACTTCGATGCCAACCGCAACATAACAGGAAAGTTTAAATCCTTTTATCGACGACCCTCGAATGCCATATCGACCTATGCCGACTTCAATTAATTGAGCATTTCGAATCCCGTAGCGAGTTCCTTTCAAACGGTTTCGCAATCCTGGATATCCGGTTAGAACGACATATTGCTTGCCGTTATTAATCAAAACCCTAATCTTGGTCCCGAACCCGCCAATGTCACTTAGCAAGCGGCTAGCGTTGTACGCATCATAAGCGCCCAACGCTGCCGGTACTCCCCAGGTAGTATTGACGAACTGATGTACGGTTGCGTTGTAGATGGATTGAGTGTTCCCCCATAGACCATCCAACATGCCCGGTTGCGTTCGGTAACAAATTTGCTGTGACTGTGTGCCAAGACTTGAGGAGGCATTGCGTTCTGCCATCATCGCGTTCGCGTCGTCCATGCTCAGAACGACCATTTCGCGTTGATTGCTGTCCATGTCTCGGTCCAGTTGCTTGAGCTGTGTATCACTCAAACTCATGACGAACTCCCTGTAAGCGTGTCTACTCGCCTTACGTGGCAAGCACCTGAGGTGCAGGGTGCACTGGTGGAAAAATAAAATCAAACAGGCGAATTGCCATCATTCCGAAGTGTTTCGTTACCTTGACAAAGAACTTTCAAGAGGTTTCCATCGCGGGCCTCAGGCCAATTTTTGCAGGATGCAACACATGATATCGGAACTCATCGGGCAGTTTACCGCCCAGAATAATCGGCTCATCACCTTCGATTCCCCGTTGCCACCCGAGCAGGAACTGATCCTGGAAAGCTTCGGCGGTGAGGAGGGGCTTTCGATTCTGTTCGAATATGAATTGCAGCTTTTATCCACCGACGCCACGATTGAACTTAAAAAGTTGATCGGCAAGAAAGTGTCCATGGAAATAGCTTTAGCGGATGGTGGCACGAAAATTATCAATGGCCATTGTTCGCACTTCAATCATGTTGGTGCCAACGCCGGTATCGCTAATTACGTGGCCAAGGTTGTGCCTTGGTTATGGATACTGAGTCGGCGTCGAGATTCGCGGATTTTTCAAGATAAAACCATTGAAGAGATCATTAAAGAGGTTTTTTCCTATTATCTCAGTTTGGCGAGCTTCGAGTTTAGATTGAGCCGACCTTTAAAGCCGGTCAGTTATTGCACGCAGTATCAAGAGTCAGACCTGAATTTTGTACTTAGACTCTTGCAGCAGGAAGGCTTGTTTTTTAATTTCGAGCACAGTAAAGATGATCACTGTATGGTCATTTTTGATGAAAGCCTTAATTTTGAACCGTTGCCTGATCAGCCGACCATCCGTTTCCACACGGCCTCTGTCACTGAAGAGTCGGACTCCATTACCGAATGGTCGTCACAGCGTACTCTCCATTCGACACGGCTTTCATTGAAATCATTCGATTATAAGCAGCCTAATTTCCCAAATCAGGTACAGCTTGAAACCATCGCCAAGCAAGGTGATGTAGGGCCGTATGAAGTGTTTGAGTACGAAGGGCTCTACGGCTATTCAGATCCCGAGCATGGTCAGCAAATAGCACGAAATCGTTTAGAGGCAATGGAAGTTCAGGGTAAGACCTTTCAGGGCAAAAGTAACTGTCGTGCCATGCAGCCAGGTTATTACTTTGAATTAACCCAGCATTACGATCACGACAAAGGAACTGTAGAGGATAGGCAGTTCCTTATTTTGAGCGTGAAGCACTTTGGGCGTAATAATTACACAGGCGATGGAGAAGCGTTTTACCAAAACCAATTCATTTGCATCCGCCGCAAGATTCCATTCAAACCACCGATGAGCACCCCGCGCGCTCTGATCAGTGGACCCCAAACCGCCATTGTCGTCGGCCCGCCCGGCGAGGAGATCTACACCGACGAACTCGGCCGGATAAAAGTGCAGTTCCACTGGGACCGTTACGGTGAGTTCAACGACAAGAGTTCCTGCTGGGTCCGTGTCGCCCAGTCCGGTGCCAGTGGCGGTTTCGGTAGTGTCTTGATCCCTCGCGTTGGCGATGAGGTGGTCGTGGCTTTTCTTGATGGCGATCCAGACCGCCCACTGGTCATGGGCAGCCTCTACAACAGCCAGAACACCCCGCCGTGGTCGCTGCCGGCGAACAAGACCCAGAGCGGGTTCCTGACCCGGTCGATGAAGGGTGACGGCGGCACGGCGAACTTCTTCCGCTTCGAAGACAAGTCCGGCGCCGAGCAGATCATCATGCATGCCGAGCGCAACATGGACACCGAGATCGAGGTCGACGAGACCCACAATGTCGGCAGCAACCGCACGATCACGGTGGGTGGCACGCACACCGAAACCATCAAGAAAGACACGGTGATGAATGTCCAGGAAGGCTCGCTGACGATTCAGGTCGACAACCAGTTCATTCAGGTCAGTGCCAAGCAGCACATCATTCTTCAGGTGGGCGGCAGCAGTATCAAGCTGACGCCTGAAGGTATCGAAATAAAGGGCGACGCCATCGATATTCTTGGCAAGAACACCTACGTCCACGGTGACCGTGTCGATATCAACAAATGAGAAATCAGACCATGGTCAGGACCAGTATCTACGATCGTATTTCCGAGAAGCGGCTTGCGGCCGAGGCACTTGCGCGACAGCAGTTACAGGAGGCTGCCGAGGCTTCGCTCGCTGTCATCGAGCCCGAGCCGGTAGCGGTGCTACCGCTTCAATTGACGCGCAATGAATTGAAAGTCGCGGGACTGAATCTGGTAATGCCGCAAGGCTTCAACTTCCGCGACATCGATACAACGCTCGAAAAACATGGGCATCCCGTCACGTTCAGTGTCAAGCGTCGTCCTGCACCCGAAGGGCTGACGCTGCAACGCTCGCTGCAGTTGTATGTGGAGAACCTGCGCAAGAACCACCCCGACGTCACCATTGTGCGCCAGAGCGATTGCCTGCTGGCAGGCAGTCCGGCGATTACCCTGGATTATATATTCACGGCGGGACAGGAGCGTCGCCACGGCAGAGCGACCAGCGCCGTCATCCATCCCGGCGATGGTAACGAGCGCCAATGGCTGAGCATCTCGACGATGATCAATCCCGCACATGCAGAGCTTGCCGATTGGTTGATCGAGTTCGAGACGATGCTCGAAAACATCAGCGCTGACTAAGCATTTTTCCCTTTCACGTATTTACGGAACGCACGCCCAATGGACTATCAGCTTCAGGAAGGATCCATCACGTTGCCGGAAGGTTTTCAGGACCGCACGGTGAACATGTTTGTGCTCGGCACCAGTATTCCTGCGCCGCTGAACATCACACTGTCGCGCGACAACATGCTGCCGGCAGAGGATCTGAAGGCTTACATCGAGCGCCAGGTAAAACTCATTGCCGCCAAACTGCGCGGCCATATCGTGCTTAGCAAGAAGCCGGCAGCGCTGTCCGGGGAGCAACCGCTTTCCGGTATCCAGGTGGATGCCTACTACATGAACGATGGTCGACCGGTGTACCAACGGCAGGCAGCGTTCGAAATCGAACCGGGTCGCATCCTGGTGTTTTCCACCACCAGCCAGGCTGATTTCAGCGCCACACAAAACCAGAATTGGCTGCAGCTGCTGGCAAGTTTCAAACCGCGCCAGGCCGATACGGTGTCCACCGACAGCGCCGAACAGGAGTAACCCATGTTCGAAGCTGCGCGTTGGGGCGATGAAATTGAACACACCAGTGCGCTCGGCGGCTTTCTCGCCGGCGCGGTGATCGGGCTTGCGATTGCGACGGCTGCCGCATTCACGATCTGCACGGCGGGGCTCGGCGGAATTCTGCTGGGGATTGCCGTAGGGCTGGCTGCCAGTTTCGTCCCCATGATTGGCGAAAGCATAGGGTCGGCAATGAGTTCGCCCGCCGGGGGGATCAAGCTCGAAGGCTGCTCGACGGATGTGTTCATCAACAGCCGTAATGCCGCCCACGCAAAACTGAGCATGGGTATTTGCGATAAACACCCCGCACCGGTAATGGTTGCCGAAGGCTCTTCCAACGTTTTCATCAACAATGTGGCGGCTTCGCGCAAGGGTGACAAACTCACTTGCGGCGCGAAGATCTCCAGCGGCTCGAACAATGTGTTCATTGGCGGCGGGACTGAGCGCTATCTCGATGTCGACGAAGAAATTCCCGGCTGGCTGCGGGTCACCGTCGACGTGCTGATGATCGTCGCCTCGATGGGCCGCGCAATAGGTCCGATCTTCAGGCTGGGCATGGTGCAAGGTCTGAAGGCGGCCGGACCTTGCGCATTGAGATTTGGCGCGACCGTGGCCGCCAGCTACCTGGCCGGTCGCTTTGTCATCGGTCCGGCCGTTGAGCGCGCAATCGGCGGTTTGAGCGGCAATCCCGTCGACCTTACCAGCGGGCGCAAGCTGTTGCTCGAGTCGGGAGAAACCGACTTTGCGCTGCCGGGGCTCATGCCGATTGAATGGTCGCGCTTCTATGCCAGCGATCTGACCGTCGACAGCGTGCTCGGCAGAGGCTGGGTCTTGCCTTGGGAGCAAAACCTGCGCAGAAGCGGCAGCTTCGTCTACCTCACGGATAACCAGGGGCGCAGCGTGCCCTTTGTGGATGTGGAGCCAGGCGATCGCATCTATAACCCCTATGAGCAGCTCCACCTGGTCCGCACCGAAGGCGGCCACTACCTGCTGCAAACCCTCGACAACCTGTTCTTCTACTTCGGCGAGGTGCCGGACGACAACAGCGATGTCCCGCTGCAACGCCTGGAAAATGCCCTTGGGCATTACCTGCATTTCACCCGCACGGCAGAAGGCCGGTTGACCGACATCAGCGCCACTGGCGGGGTTCGGGTGCACCTGCACTATGACAACCCGCTGGGGCGCCTGACCAACGTCAAGCGCGTCGTCGACAACCTGGCGGTTGAAACCCTGGTGCAGTACCGCTATGACGACAACGGCCAACTCATCGAGGTGATCAATCGCAACAGCGATTCGATGCGCCGCTTCAGCTACGCCGATGGGGTGATGGCCAGCCACAGCAACGCCCTGGGCCTGAGCTGTCATTACCGTTGGGAAACCATTGATGACCAGTTGCGTGTGGTCGAGCACTGGACCAGCGATGGCGAACACTTTCACTACCGCTACGACTTCAAGCAGCGCACCTCGTGGGCCACTGACGCACTGGGCCGTGAGCTGCAGATCCACTACAACGACGATCGCCGCGTGATTGCCAGTCGCGACTTCGGCGGCGAGCAGTACGCTATCGACCTCGACGAAGCCGGCAACATGACCGGTCTCAAGCTGCCGGATGGCAACCGCTTGGGGTTCAAGTACGACGACTTTTCGCGTTTGCTTGAAGAAACCGACCCACTGGGCCGCAAGATCAAATACAAGTACCACCTCGGCACTACCCTGGTCACCGAAACGACCTTCCTCGACGGCAGCACCTGGCAGGCCCGCTACGACGCCAAGGGCAACTTGATCGCCGAAGTCGACGCCCTGGGCAATAAAACCGAATACCTCAACAGCGACGACGGCCTTCCACACACCATCATCGATGCGACCCACAAGTCCAAATACCTGTGGTGGAACACCCAGGCCCAGGTCGAACGCTTCCAGGATTGCTCGGGTAAAAACACCACGTACCGTTTCGACGAGCGCCAGCATCTGGTCGCCGTCACTGATGCGCTGGGCCAGACCACCACGCTGGAGCGCAAACCCGACGGCGAAGTGCTGCGCATCAATCATCCGGACGGCAGCGCCGAGTCGTTCACCTACAACGCCCTCGGCCAGGTGCTCAGCCATACCGACGGCAAAGGCCAGACCACCCGGCTGTTGCGCACCGCTCGGGGCCTGCCGAGCAGTCGCCAGGACGCCAAGGGCCAACGCATCCGCTACGAATACGACCCGGCGATTCGCCTGACCGCGCTGATCAACGAAAACAACGCGGCGTACCAGTTCGCCTACGATGCGTCCGACCGGTTGATCGAAGAAAAACGCATCGACAACCTGACCCGGCGCTTCAACTACAACCTCGGTGGGCATCTGACCCAGGTCGATGAAACCGGCTACGGCGAACGCGGCGAGCGGCCACAACGCCGCACCGAGTTCGAGCGCGACAGCATTGGCCGACTGCTGGCCAAACTCAATGCCGATGCGCGTCAGGATTATGTGTACGACGACGCTGATCGCCTGCTGTCGATCCAGCGTCTGCCGACCGCGCAGGGCAAGCAACTGGGTGTCAGCGAAGAAACACTCGAGTTCTCCTACGACCTGCTCGGCCGACTGGTCCAGGAGACCACGGCGCAAGGCGCCTTGTCCTACGAGTACGATCCACTGAGCAACCTCACCACCCTGACGTTGCCCACCGGCCAACACCTCAATCACCTGTACTACGGCAGCGGCCACCTGCACCAACTCAACCTCGACGGCCAGCTGATCAGCGACATCGAGCGCGACGACCTGCACCGCGAAGTCCTGCGCACCCAGGGCACACTCACCAGCTGCTTCGGCTACGACGCCCTGGGCCGCAAGAGCTGGCAGTTCGCCTCGCGCCTGCCGGCGGAAAAACTCTCGAAAATCCACAACCCCGGCATCCAGCCCGACCTGCTGGTCGAGCACGCCTACAACCCGATCCATCGCCGTCACCAGTACGACCCGGCCGGCGAACTGACCCGCACCCTCGACAAACTGCGCGGCGAGATCAAGTACCAATACGAAGCCAACGGCCAACTGCACAGCCGCGACACCGGCCAGTTGCTCGACAGCGAAGAGTTCCGCTACGACGCCGCGGCGAACCGGCTGAACTTCAACACCAGCCAGTTTGATCACGTCAAAGACAACCGCCTCAAGCGCTGGCGGGATCAGGAATATGCCTACGATGCGTGGGGCAACCTGATTGAAAAACGCTGCGGCATGGGCAAGCTGCAGACGTTTCGGTATGACTGTGAAAATCGGTTGGTGCGCGCGGAGACGTTGGTTAATGGCAAGCTGGAGAGTACCGGTTTTTATCGGTACGACAGCCTGGGGCGGCGGGTCGGCAAACAGTCTGTTGTTAATGGCGTGACCGAGCAGAAACACTTCTTATGGCAAGGCCTGCGCATGCTGCGTGAGGAGCGACCGGGGCAGAGTAGTCTGTATCTGTATGAGCCGGGGAGTTATGCGCCGTTGGCGCGGGTGGATCAGGCTGAGGGTGAAGAGCAGAAGGTTTATTACTACCATACCGATCAGATTGGTACTCCGCTGGAGATGACTGATCGTGAAGGGCAGATTGTCTGGCAGGCGACATACAAGGCTTGGGGGGCGGTTGAAAAGTTGGCGGTCAATGACGTCGAGCAGAATCTGCGCTTTCAGGGGCAGTATTTCGATGACGAGACGGGGCTGCACTACAACACGTTTCGGTACTACGATCCGGAGGTGGGGCGGTTTGTTACGCAGGATCCGATTGGGTTGTTAGGTGGTAGTAATTTGTATGGTTATGCCCCCAACACTAACGGGTGGATTGACCCTCTAGGGTGGTGCGTGACTACTAATGTCACCAGAGGGGCGGCAGGGCAGCCGTTGAAAGCAACCGCTACCATTACCCCGAAGGACTTGGGGACGGGTACGGCAACTAATGAGTCCTCTCGGTTTTGGGCCAGATCGCTGGGTAATTCAGATGATGATGCGGGACATATAATCGGTAAGCTACTTGGTGGTTCGGGTGGGAAAAATGGAGTTTTTCCACAGTTAAAAGGCATAAATCGTGGCCAATTTAGAGACTTTGAGTCGGCAGTTGCGAATGCGGTAAAAAAGAAAGGTGCTGTAGACGTTGAGTTGAATTTTATCTATGGCAACGGGGGGACGCGTCCAACATCGATAACCTATGATGTTTACCGTCAGGGTAGTAAAATACTCGAAGGAATATTTGGGAACTGATATGACTGATAAAGAAGTTTCATTGCGCGCGTTAAAGAATGTTAATGAATTTATGGCCGAAATGAATTCTTGGGAAGCAGAATTCTTCAAGGTTCGAAAAGAAAGTCTAGCCGGAGAGGGGGATGATCCTGCAATTAAAGCTTCCTTTGGGGGAAGGTTGGAAAAAATACTAAATAAATTTGCTTTGAAAGATAAGAGTAATTTTGGCCGTTTGATAGATTTGGGTTGTGTTAATCCTCCCACGTACGACCCACAGTCTGACGTTATAGAGGTTATTTCTGTGAGTGGCGATGAAGTCGTTTTTCAGATACAACAAACTGTTGGGGTAGAGGTTACATCGCGGATAGTTATGGTTTGTAAAGCTGGTGAGTGGAAAATTAAGAAGAAAGAAAGTTTGGGTTATGACGATAAGTGGAAGCGTTCACCTTTGTAGTGTGAGATGCTGAAATGGAATCAGTGGTTTTTTTTCACATGCGCTGAGCGAGCTTTCAAAGAGTTCTGATGGTGTAAGCGGAGTTGCGTGTAATCTGTAAAGTTAAATAAGTTCTTTAAAATCTAGTTTTGTGAGTGGCTAGAAGCCTTTGTCTTAGTCACTCTCTTCACTCATTTGCCGCATTGCATTGGGTGGGCCATAAATTTTGAAAGCGCCTCAGGATGGCGCTATATAAAGGGGGCTAGATGAAAGAGACTGATCTGATAGGTTTGTTGCGAGAAATATCAAATGAGTTAAAACAAGCTCAGGCAGTGCGCGGAGGGACAGATCTACGCTCTATTATCGAAAATTACGAAAGGGTAGTAATGCTCTTGCTTGGAGGTAATTTGACCGATAATTTAATCAGGTTTTCGCCTAGGGAGTATTTAGAGATATATAGTGATTATGAGAAATCGCTGCTTGAAAAAATGGATTTTGCACAGAGGGAAGTTAATGGTTTTTTGGTTGTCAGACCTTGAGTGCTTGATTTTTTTCGACGCTATTTCTCTTCTTGATGCGGTCACTAACGTCATCTGTCGTTCGCTCTTTCAAAATTCATTGAAATAAGTGGCTGTCAACATTGTGTCAGCCACTTTCTCTATAGTAATAATCGACGTCCGGCGCAAGTCACACATACCTGTGGTGGAACACCCTGGCCCAGGTCGAACGCTTCCAGGATTGCTCGGGTAAAAACACCACCTACCGCTTCGACGAGCGCCAGCATCTGGTCGCCGTCACTGATGCGCTGGGCCAGACCACCACGCTGGAGCGCAAACCCGACGGCGAAGTGCTGCGCATCAATCATCCGGACGGCAGCGCCGAGTCGTTCACCTACAACGCCCTCGGCCAGGTGCTCAGCCATACCGACGGCAAAGGCCAGACCACCCGGCTGTTGCGCACCGCTCGGGGCCTGCCGAGCAGTCGCCAGGACGCCAAGGGCCAACGCATCCGCTACGAATACGACCCGGCGATTCGCCTGACCGCGCTGATCAACGAAAACAACGCGGCGTACCAGTTCGCCTACGATGCGTCCGACCGGTTGATCGAAGAAAAACGCATCGACAACCTGACCCGGCGCTTCAACTACAACCTCGGTGGGCATCTGACCCAGGTCGATGAAACCGGCTACGGCGAACGCGGCGAGCGGCCACAACGCCGCACCGAGTTCGAGCGCGACAGCATTGGCCGACTGCTGGCCAAACTCAATGCCGATGCGCGTCAGGATTATGTGTACGACGACGCTGATCGCCTGCTGTCGATCCAGCGTCTGCCGACCGCGCAGGGCAAGCAACTGGGTGTCAGCGAAGAAACACTCGAGTTCTCCTACGACCTGCTCGGCCGACTGGTCCAGGAGACCACGGCGCAAGGCGCCTTGTCCTACGAGTACGATCCACTGAGCAACCTCACCACCCTGACGTTGCCCACCGGCCAACACCTCAATCACCTGTACTACGGCAGCGGCCACCTGCACCAACTCAACCTCGACGGCCAGCTGATCAGCGACATCGAGCGCGACGACCTGCACCGCGAAGTCCTGCGCACCCAGGGCACACTCACCAGCTGCTTCGGCTACGACGCCCTGGGCCGCAAGAGCTGGCAGTTCGCCTCGCGCCTGCCGGCGGAAAAACTCTCGAAAATCCACAACCCCGGCATCCAGCCCGACCTGCTGGTCGAGCACGCCTACAACCCGATCCATCGCCGTCACCAGTACGACCCGGCCGGCGAACTGACCCGCACCCTCGACAAACTGCGCGGCGAGATCAAGTACCAATACGAAGCCAACGGCCAACTGCACAGCCGCGACACCGGCCAGTTGCTCGACAGCGAAGAGTTCCGCTACGACGCCGCGGCGAACCGGCTGAACTTCAACACCAGCCAGTTTGATCACGTCAAAGACAACCGCCTCAAGCGCTGGCGGGATCAGGAATATGCCTACGATGCGTGGGGCAACCTGATTGAAAAACGCAGCGGCATGGGCACGCTGCAGACGTTTGGTTATGACTGTGAAAATCGGTTGGTGCGGGCTGAGACGTTGGTTAACGGCAAGCTGGAAAGTACCGGTGCGTATCGGTATGACAGTTTGGGGCGACGGGTTGCCAAGGTTTCAGAGGTCAACGGCAAGATCGAGCAGAAGCACTTTTTGTGGCAAGGCTTGCGGATGCTGCGTGAGGAGCGACCGGGGCAGAGTAGTTTGTACCTGTATGAGCCGGGGAGTTATGCGCCGTTGGCGCGGGTGGATCAGGCAGAGGGGGAAGAGCAGCAGCTCTATTACTTCCATACCGATCAGATTGGTACTCCGTTGGAGATGACTGACCGTGAAGGGCAGATTGTCTGGCAGGCGACGTACAAGGCTTGGGGGGCTGTTGAAAGGCTGGCGGTCAATGATGTCGAGCAGAACCTGCGGTTTCAGGGGCAGTATTTCGATGACGAGACGGGGCTGCACTACAACACGTTTCGGTATTACGATCCGGAGGTGGGGCGGTTTGTTACGCAGGATCCGATTGGGTTGTTGGGTGGGGATAATCTCTATCAGTATGGGAGTAACCCTTTAGGTTGGATAGATCCATTAGGATTAACCTGTTCGTCGCTTCATGAAAGGGTCGTCAATGATGCGAACAAAGTCGCATCTGTTGGAGGGGAAATCACCGCCAAGCAAGCTCAGATTTTGAAAGGAAATCTACCCGTTGTTCAGCGACGTACTGTGTTTCAAAATCAGATGGCACGGAAAGAATTTGTGGGCAGTCAGAACTATTTGATGAAGCAATGGGAAGCTAACACCGGTAGAGTATGGCCATCTGGTGCAACTCCCCATCACATCATACCTTTGGAAAGTGGTGGAGCGAATAAGTGGTGGAATCTGATGCCAACACATGGCGCATTGCCAAATCATTCTTTGCCTGGGATTCCAGGTCCGCATGCCGCAGGTGGCGTTCTTAGGACCACAATTCAACAAGGAAGAAAGGCTCTGCCGCCTGGTACAATAACTGATCTGAGATTGTAATATGATTGATATTGATGAAGAGTGTAAAAAAATAGAAGGATTTGAGTTTTTCTCTAATATGGGAGGTTGCGGGCCTGAAGATAATAATTATATATATATAGAGAGCGTTCGGAAGGTTTTCGTAGAGCCTTCTGAGTCTGAGTTTCATGGGTGCTATGATGGTGTTGAATGGCTGCCTACAGCCCCAACCCAACCCGATCCGTTTTATGATGTTCCTAAAGCGCCACCAGACTTAGTCGCTATGCGAATGAAAGTGAATAAGGCAGTAATGGCGGCTACAAAAAACGTTGATAAGAGCAAGTTCATTTGTGCGCCACATGATTTTAGTATTGCTGCAAGAAATGGGGTGTGTTTTGCCTTTAGGCAATATGTATCTGAAAGTTATTATGGGTTTGGTGATCGATGGGCGGCAATAATAAAATTATATTACTCTGGTCATTGGCCTGTTGGCTTTTTTAATAAAAAAATAATCGTTATTTGAATTGTGGTGAAGATTTATATCATCTTTTGTCGATGGTGGGATGTTGGCTCTCCGTTAACATGGGTATATATACTTCGCTCTTTAACAATGTAGATCATTAGATATCTGACGATTCAGCGCGCCGTTTCAACTAAGGCGACGACTTGATCGCCAGCCACAGCAATGCCCTGACCCCGAACTTTAATTGTCACTGAGAATACATTCGCAACTGGCAACGTATGGTGGAGCATAGGACCAGTGATAATGAGCGCTTCCAGTTCCGCGTCGACATCAAGGCCTGTGCCCCCCTATCGATCACAGACGTGCGCACACCGACGGCAAAGGCCAGACCACGCGCCTGCTGCGCACCGCCCGCGGGTTGCCGAGCAGCCGCCAGGACGCCAAGGGCCAGCGCATTCGCTACGAATACGACCCGGCGATTCGCCTCACCGCGCTGGTCAACGAAAACAACGCGGCGTACCAGTTCGCCTACGATGCGTCCGACCGGTTGATCGAAGAAAAACGCATCGACAACCTGACCCGACGCTTCAGCTACAACCTCGGCGGGCATCTGACCCAGGTCGATGAAACCGGCTACGGCGAACGCGGCGAACGGCCACAGCGCCGCACCGAGTTCGAGCGCGACAGCATTGGTCGGCTGATGGCCAAACTCAATGCCGATGCCCGTCAGGATTACGTGTACGACGACGCTGATCGCCTGCTGTCGATCCAGCGCCTGCCGACCGGGCAGGGCAAGCAACTGGGTGTCAGCGAAGAAGCACTCGAGTTCTCCTACGACCTGCTCGGCCGACTGATCCAGGAGACCACGGCGCAAGGCGCCTTATCCTACGAATACGACCCACTGAGCAACCTCACCACCCTGACGTTGCCCTCCGGCCAACACCTCAATCACCTTTACTACGGCAGCGGCCACCTGCACCAACTCAACCTCGACGGCCAGCTGATCAGCGACATCGAGCGCGACGACCTGCACCGTGAAGTCCTGCGCACCCAGGGCACGCTCACCAGCTGCTTCGGCTACGACGCCATGGGCCGCAAGAACTGGCAGTTCGCCTCGCGCCTGCCGGCGGAAAAACTCTCGAAAATCCACAACCCCGGCATCCAGCCCGACCTGCTGGTGGAGCACGCCTACAACCCGATCCACCGCCGCCACCAGTACGACCCCGCAGGCGAGTTGACCCGCACCCTCGACAAACTGCGTGGCGAGATCAAGTACGAATACGAAGCCAACGGCCAGTTGCACAGCCGCGACACCGGCCAGTTGATCGACAGCGAAGAATTCCGCTACGACGCCGCGGCGAACCGGCTGAACTTCAACTCAACCAGTTGGGAAAGATTGCTACACCGGTTAGAACGTTTATTTCTTTCCGTTATTTAAATAGATGCAATCTGCATATCCATAACCGAATAATCCACGTCATGTTTTTCACCTTGTCCGTGATCGAATCGAATCGTTCGTCACAACAGAAACAATCCTCCTGCCTGCCTCGTTAAGCCTGCCGCGACATCGACTTTGGCTGTTTGATCGCCAGCTTGTCGCGCCCGGCCGATTCCCTAGAATCCGCCTCCATCAGCTTCGTCCAACTATCCAGTCCTTCAGGGAACAACACCATGATGAATGCCATGCAGATGCAAATGCCGATGAACGCCAACATGCCGATGATGTCGATGATGGGCATGCCGATGATGATGGCGACCATGTCCTGCGACATGATGGACGACGGCATGATGTGCAAGATGATGCCGGCCGCTGGCATGGACATGGCCATGTTCCGGAACAGCGCTGAAATGATGCAGTTGATGATGAACTGCGGCATGCCGATGATGATGCACTGCGGCAACATGAGCATGATGTGCATGTCCCCGGCGAGCATGGCCATGCCGATGATGAACATGATGATGTCGATGCCAGTGATGGGCATGCCGATGCCGTCGATGAAGTGCGTGATGGAATGCACGCTCATGGCGGACTGCATGATGTGCAAAATCATGCCGATGGCCGGCATGAACATGGACATGATGAAAAACTGCTGTGCCCTGATGATGAAAATGATGAACGACTGCAGCATGCCGATGATGATGAGCTGCAACGGCATGCCGCTGATGTGCTGCACTTGCTGATTCCTGCACTGCACCTGTACCTGTACCTGTAGGAGCGAGCCTGCTCGCGATGGACGCAAGGCTGACGCGTTTTTTCAGAAAACCCGCGTCATCGTTGACGTCCATCGCGAGCAAGCTCGCTCCTACAAGAAGGGGGTTTTAGTCCAGGCGTTCGGGGTAGGTCACTACAAGATAGGCCACGGCCTCACTGTCGGCGGGGTTGCGATAGCGGTGGGGCTGGTCGGCGTAAAACAGGATCGAGTCCCCCGTGGATAGCAGGTAGCGTTCATCGTTGACGCTGATTTCCAGGACGCCCTGCGCCACCACCAGGTTTTCCTGGACACCTGGGCCATGGCCCTGCGACTGGTCCTCTCCCAACGCGCTCAGGCGCAGTTCGTAGAATTCCGATTGGCGCGCCACGTCAAAGGGGAACAGGGCGCGGCTGACAAAAGCGCCGTTGGCACTGACCAGGCGTTTGCTCTGGCTCGCCGACAACAGGGCCACACCTTCGAAGGCCCGATGCTCCAGAAACGCCGCCACCGAGACCTTCAAGCCTTTGGCGATTTTGCACAGCACCTTGATGGACGGCACACTGCGCCCCGATTCGATTTGCGCCAGCATGGCGCGGCTCACGCCGCACTGTCGGGCCAGGGCATCAAGGGACAGATGGCGCTTGCTGCGCAGACGCAGCAGGTTTTGTCCGACCCGTTCGCAGATCGGGTCCTCTTCCGGGGCATCCGGATTGTTCAGATCCAGCACAGGCTCGTCCGCGCTTATCAGAAAGCGCGAGGATTCGTGCGCGTTCACGCCTGACGTGTCTCGGTAGACCGAGACGCCTGAATCCACTGCAATGCCTGTAATCCGGCGTTGCGTGCGTACATCTCCCACATGGCCCGTGCCCGTTGCTGAGCTTGTTTGCGTTTGCGGTAGCTGGCGAAATCGATGAGGTTGTCAGTCGGATTCATGGGGCACTTCACTGTGGTGATGAATGGCGGGATGACTGGAGAGTACGCTTCTATTTTTATAACGATAAATACTGAATTTTCATTTATTAATTCTTTTTGGTTCTTATCGGTGGGCGATTTCCAGGCGCTTATGAATGCCCATTATATTTCCAAATGGTCTAAACATGTAATTATATATTCCTTTTTGTGTTGGCTGATGCAGTGCATCTTGAGGGCCTGCCCATCCATGCGGATGGTCTCGACGCCAGACAGGAAGCCTTATCATGACCATCAAAGCGATCAACGTCCGTAACCAGTTCAAGGGCGTCATCAAGGAAATATTCGAAGGCGAAGTGGTCTCCGAAATCGACGTGCAAACGGCCTCCGGGATCGTCACTTCCGTGATTACCACGCGTTCGGTGCGCAGCCTGGAGTTGAAGGTGGGCAGCGAGGTGATTGCCTTCGTCAAGTCGACGGAAGTCTCCATCGCCAAGCTTTAAAAGCCTGAATCATTGATAGTTGACGGGTGATCTGCGGGTTTAAAAAAGTCATGAAAAAACCCGGCTGATCAGGCCGGGTTTTTGTTGGGCGTTGTGGCGACGCGGTTTGTTTATGCGACGCGATTCTGCAGCAGTTTGTCAGAACCACCTTCAGCGACGCGGTTCTGTAGCATTTTGTCGGAACCGCCTTCAGCGACGCGATTTTGCATCAGCTTGTCGGAGCCATCCGCAGCGACGCGGTTTTCGATCAGGCGGTCGGAACCACCCTCTGCCACACGGCTTTCAATCAGTCGATCCGAGCCGCCTTCAGCGACCACAGGTTGAGCAGAGGTAGCGGCGAAAGCGTTAACTGCGAAAACCGAGAAAGCGATGCTGAGGAGGGTCTGGCGTTTCATGATCGTGTGCTCCGGGGTACTTATGGGTTGGTATGGAGCAGATGTTACGCCGTGGATTTTTTAAGAGAACTTCATTGAGTCAATGGTGACTATCGACGCAGTCAATGGATGATTTGCTGACCATTGTGGGAGCGGGCTTGCTCGCGAAGGCGTCGGCATTGCCAGCAATGTTGTCGACTGACACAACGCCTTCGCGACCAAGCCCGCTCCCACAGGTTTTTGCAGTGAACACAGGTTTCGAGGTGTCAGCGGGAGATGAGGCCGTGATCGAGGGCGTATTTGACCAGCGCCGCGGGCTTGTCGATGTTGAGTTTGCGCCGGATGCTCAGGCGGTGTGTCTCCACCGTGCGCACGCTGATGTCCAGTTCCCGGGCCATTTCCTTGTTGTTCAAGCCTTGCGCCATCTTCGACAAGACCTGGCTTTCCCTCGGGGTCAGTTCGTTGTCGGTGTTCTTGTCGGCGATCAGGCGCTGGGCGATTTCGGCGCTGTAGAAGGTTCCGCCGCTGGTGATGGCTTCGATGGCGGCGATGATTTCCCGTGACGGGGCGTTTTTCAGCACGTAGCCGCTGGCGCCGGAGCGCACCGACTCGCTCACGTATTCGTAATTGTCGTACATGCTCAGTACCAGCACCTTGAGCGACGGGTACTGGCTGCGCAGCACGCGGGTCAGTTCCAGGCCGTTCATGTCCGGCAGGCTGATGTCGACCAGCAGCAGGTCGGGCTGGCAGCGTCCGACCATTTCGATGGCCTCGGCGCCGTTTTCCGCTTCGCCGACCATTTCCAGGGGCGACATCACGGCCAGCAGCGCCTTGATGCCGTCGCGGACCAGGGAGTGATCGTCGACCAGGGCGACGCGGATCGGGGAGGGCAGGTTCATCGCAGTATTCACTCTTGTAGTTTTGCGCGGGCTCAGCGTTTTGTGCCTGGTTTCATTGGCAGCCGTACGTCCAGCTCGCTTCTGCCCGGCATCGAGATCAAATCGAAGCGCCCGCCAAAATGTTCGACGCGTTCGCGGATGTTACGCAAGCCAATGCCGGCCTGGCGACGTTCGACCTGGGCGACGTTGAAACCGATGCCGTCATCGACCAGGGTCAGACGCACGGACTCGTCGCAGCCGCGCAGTGTAATGGACACGTTTTTCGCCTGCGCGTGGCGTTCGATGTTGGTCAGGCCTTCCTGGACGATGCGGAACAGCGAAACCGCCGCGCCGTCGACCAGCAGGCAGTCGAATTCATTTTCGTCATAGGTCACGGTCAGCCCGCTGCGCTGCTCGAATTCGGCGGCCAGTTGGCCGATGGCCGCCGGCAGGCCGAGGGTGTCGAGCAAGGAGGAACGCAGGTCGTGGGAGAGGCTGCGCACTTCACCGATGGCATCGCCGAGGCGCTCGGTGGCGTCTCTGAGGGCGTTCAAACCCTTGTCGTCGGCTTGTCCGCGCTCCAGCAGATGGCTGGCCAGTTCGAACTGAAACTTGATCGAGACCAGCACCTGGCTGATGCCGTCGTGCAGTTCGCGGGACACCCGCGATCGTTCTTCTTCCTGCAGGCTGACAATGCGTTGGGTCAGGCGCTGCAGTTTCTTGTCCGCCAGGCGATGTTCGCTGACGTTGAGGGTCATGCCGGTGGCGAATACGAACAGCACCGCGACCAGGGCGACCACGGCAATCGCCATCATGGTCTTGCGGATGCCCATGGCCACTTCGGCGCGGGCCTGCTGGGTGGCGCGCTCGACGTCTTCGAGGTAGATGCCGGTGCCGAGCATCCAGCCCCAGCGATCGAGCATCACCACGTAGGCGAGCTTGTCGGTCACCTGGCCGGAAGAGGGCTTGTTCCAGGCGTAGCGCTGGAAGCCTTCGCCCGATTGCGCGCTTTGCAGCAGCGCCTGAATCACCGGCAGGCCGTGGGGGTCTTTCATGTCCCAGAGGTATTGGCCCACCAGCTCCGACTGCCGCGCGTGCATCAGGCTGCGGCCTTCGTGGTCGTAGACGAAGAAGTAGCCGTTGATGCCGAAGCTGAGCTTGCGCAGTTCTTCCAGCACTTGTTGCTGGGCGCGGGCGTCGCCGTGGCCGTCGTCGTACAGGGGGGCGATCAGGCTTTTCGCCATTTCCACGTAGTTTTTCAGCTCTGCGCGCTTGCTCGCCAGAATGCTGTCTTCGATCAGTTGCGCCTGTTGATCGCCCAGTTGGCGGTTGAGGGAAATCACCAGCGCGCAGATGACGGCAATGGCCAGCACCAGCGGCAGAATCCCGAGGGCGACGATCTTGTGTTTGAGCTGCATGTTGACTCCTGCCCGCGCGAAGGCTCGGCATCATATGCCAAAGATACGCCCTGTAGGAGCGAGCTTGCTCGCGATAGCGGGGTGTCAGCGCCATCAATGTCAACTGACACTCCCTCTTCGCGGGCAAGCCCGCTCCCACAATTGATCGAGGATGGTCCCGGATTCGATGGTCAACCCACATCCCCTGTAGGAGCGAGCCTGCTCGCGAAAAAGGTACGGCCGACGCGACTCGGTGCCTGAAATACCATCGCGAGCAGGCTCGCTCCTACAGTTGATTTGTGTCTGATGTGAGTGTGTGTACACCCTCGAATACTGTGGCGCCTACGTAGAACTACGTAGACGCCACGTACGTAGTAACGCGGATTTATTTGTGGACGGCATGCGTGGATATTGGGCCAGCTCCGCATCGCGGACACAATTATAAAAATTACCGCCGCAGTCACTGGCTGTCGGCAGGAGACACGCTATGCCCCGTCTGGCTAAACACCTCGCCTGGTTTGCCGTGGCTGTCCTGGGAGCGATTGCGCTGAGTGTCGTGGCCCTGCGCCGCGGCGAAGCGATCAACGCCCTGTGGATCGTAGTCGCAGCCGTCGCCATCTACCTTGTTGCCTACCGCTACTACAGCCTGTTCATCGCCAATAAAGTGATGCAGCTCGACCCCAATCGGGCCACGCCGGCTGTGCTCAATAACGATGGTCTGGACTACATACCGACCAACAAACACGTACTCTTCGGTCACCACTTCGCGGCTATCGCCGGCGCCGGTCCTCTGGTCGGTCCGGTATTGGCAGCGCAGATGGGCTACCTGCCCGGCACGCTGTGGCTGATTGCCGGCGTGGTGCTGGCCGGTGCCGTGCAGGACTTCATGGTCCTGTTCATGTCCACCCGCCGCAACGGCCGCTCCCTGGGCGACATGGTCCGTGAAGAGATGGGCCGCATCCCCGGCACCATCGCGCTGTTCGGTTGCTTCCTGATCATGATCATCATCCTCGCGGTGCTGGCGCTGATCGTGGTCAAGGCCCTGGCCGAGAGCCCGTGGGGCATGTTCACGGTGATGGCGACCGTGCCGATCGCGATGTTCATGGGCGTCTACATGCGCTACATCCGCCCGGGCCGCATCGGCGAAATCTCGGTGGTCGGCGTGCTGTTGCTGCTCGGTTCGATCTGGCTCGGCGGGCAGATTGCCGCGGACCCGGTGTGGGCCAAGGCCTTTACCTTTACCGGTCTGCAGATCACCTGGATGCTGATCGGCTACGGCTTTGTCGCGGCGGTGTTGCCGGTGTGGCTGATCCTGGCGCCGCGCGACTACCTGTCGACCTTCCTGAAAATCGGCACCATCGTTGCCCTGGCCATCGGCATCCTGGTGACCATGCCCGAGCTGAGAATGCCGGCCCTGACCCAGTTCATCGACGGCAACGGCCCGGTATGGAAGGGCGGTCTGTTCCCGTTCCTGTTCATTACCATCGCCTGTGGCGCGGTCTCCGGTTTCCATGCGCTGATCGCCTCCGGCACCACGCCGAAGCTGCTCGCCAGTGAAGGGCATGCCCGTTACATCGGTTATGGCGGCATGTTGATGGAATCCTTCGTGGCGATCATGGCCATGGTTGCAGCCTCGGTGATCGATCCGGGCGTGTACTTCGCCATGAACAGCCCGGCTGCCGTGGTTGGTGCCGATGCGGTTACCGTTGCACAAACCGTCAGCAGCTGGGGCTTTGCCATTACCCCGGAAGCCCTGCAAGCGGTCGCCCATGACATCGGTGAAACCACCATCCTGGCCCGTGCCGGTGGTGCGCCGACCCTGGCGGTGGGGATCGCGCAGATCCTGCACCACGTGTTGCCGGGCGAGAACACCATGGCGTTCTGGTACCACTTCGCGATCCTGTTCGAAGCGCTGTTCATCCTGACTGCCGTGGATGCCGGTACCCGTGCCGGTCGCTTCATGCTCCAGGACTTGCTCGGCTCGTTCGTACCGGCCCTGCGCCGCACGGAATCCTGGACCGCCAACCTGATCGCTACTGCCGGTTGCGTGGCGATGTGGGGTTATCTGCTGTACCAGGGCGTGATCGACCCACTGGGCGGCATCAACACCTTGTGGCCGCTGTTCGGCATCTCCAACCAGATGCTGGCCGGTATCGCGCTGATGCTCGGCACCGTGGTGCTGATCAAGATGAAGCGCCAGCGTTATGTGTGGGTGACCTTGCTGCCAGCCGTATGGCTGCTGATCTGCACCACCACCGCCGGTTTCATCAAGCTGTTCGATGCCAACCCGGCGATCGGCTTCCTCGCCTTGGCCAAAAAGTACAGCGATGCCCTGGCCAACGGTCAGGTGCTGGCCCCGGCCAAGAGCATCGACCAGATGCAGCACGTGATCTTCAACGCCTACACCAACGCGACGCTGACCGCGCTGTTCCTGTTCGTGGTGTTCAGCATCCTGTTCTTCGCGCTCAAGGTCGGTATCTCCGCCTGGGGCAGCAAAGAGCGTACGGATAAAGAAGCGCCATTCCAGGCTGTGCCGAATGCGTAAGCGAGGAGGGCAGCATGTTCAATGACTTGAGTCGCCTGGGTAAATACCTTGGTCAGGCTGCGCGCCTGATGGTCGGCATGCCCGACTACGACAACTACGTCGAGCATATGCAGAACAAGCACCCGGACAAACCGGTGATGGACTACGAGGCGTTCTTCCGCGAGCGCCAGGAGGCCCGTTACGGCAGTAAAGCCGGACCGAAGTGCTGTTGAGCGAGTAAAAAAAACCGGCCCCAAAGGCCGGTTTTTTATTGGTCTGTCCGCAGGTCATGGAGCCTTGTCACCCTTGCGTCCGGGGGGCTGACTGTCCGGCTTGGCGATCTTGAGCGCGCGGTCGGCGACCTTGGCGTTATGTACCAGGCGACAGAGCACGGCGACGACGATGATCGCCAGCACTACCCAGATGACAATGGCTTTGACGTACATGGCGAAACCTCTCGCGCAAAACGATCCTGCCGATCGCCGACGTCCCTGTAGCAATAGTATTAATCCATTGTGGCAGGTGTTGATGATCTTGCCTCTCGTTTCTGATTTGCGCTGTTTATCAGCTATCTCCCCGGATGAAGCGACAGTTTCCCCGACCGGTACTTTAATGGATGTTCTGGAGCGACTGATCACGGGCCTGTCATAGCCTTAAGGCTATGGATCCCATACCGAAAAGCTATTTCATCAATCGGTGATCCGGATCCACGCTCAAGGGTGGTTAGCTAAAACAAAATAAAGAGGAGATGCCATGTCAACTGAATCGAAATGCCCGTTCAATCACGCCGCTGGCGGTGGCACGACGAACCGCGACTGGTGGCCGAACCAACTGAACCTGAAGATCTTGAGTCAACACTCGCCCAAGTCTGACCCGTTGGGGGGCGCCTTCAACTACGCCGAAGCCTTCAAAAGCCTGGACTTCCATGCGCTGAAAAAAGACCTGACTGCGCTGATGACCGATTCCCAGGACTGGTGGCCGGCGGACTTTGGTCACTATGGCCCCTTCTTTATTCGCATGTCCTGGCACGCCGCCGGTACCTATCGCACCGGTGACGGCCGGGGCGGCGCCGGTTCCGGCCAGCAACGCTTTGCCCCGCTCAACAGCTGGCCGGACAACGTCAGCCTCGACAAGGCCCGCCGGCTGCTCTGGCCGATCAAGCAAAAGTACGGCAACAAAATCTCCTGGGCCGACCTGATCGTCCTCACTGGCAACGTCGCCCTTGAGTCCATGGGCTTCAAGACCTTTGGTTTTTCCGGCGGCCGTCCGGATGTCTGGGAACCGGACGAAGACGTGTACTGGGGTTCTGAAAAAAAATGGCTGGGTGGCGATAGCCGCTATGGCAAAGACGACAGCAAGCCCGCACAGGCACCCGGCGATGTCCCGCTCGTGGCCGAGCCGGGTCGTAACGAAGATAGTCGTACCGAAAATGGGCGCAATCTGGAAAACCCCCTCGCCGCCGTGCAGATGGGCCTGATCTATGTGAATCCGGAAGGCCCGGAGGGTCAGCCCGACCCTGTCGCATCGGCCTTGGACATCCGCGAAACCTTCGGCCGCATGGCGATGAACGATGAGGAAACCGTGGCGCTGATCGCCGGTGGCCACGCCTTCGGCAAGACCCACGGCGCCGGGCCTGCCGACAACGTCGGGGCGGAACCTGAAGCCGCCGGCCTGGAACTGCAAGGCCTGGGCTGGAAGAGCACATTCGGCACCGGCAAGGGCGCCGACACCATCACCAGCGGCCTGGAGGTGACCTGGACCACCACGCCGACCAAATGGAGCAACAACTACCTGGAAAACCTCTTCGGTTTCGACTGGGAACTGACCAAGAGCCCCGCTGGCGCCCATCAGTGGAAGCCGAAGAACGGCGCCGGTGCCGGGACCATTCCGGATGCCTTTGATCCGTCCAAGCGTCGCGATCCAACCATGCTCACCTCGGACCTGGCCCTGCGTTTCGATCCGATCTACGAGCCGATTTCCCGGCGCTTCCTGGCCAATCCCGATCAGCTGGCCGATGCCTTCGCGCGCGCCTGGTACAAACTCCTTCACCGTGACATGGGCCCGCTCTCGCGCTACCTCGGCCCGGAAATGCCGGCCGAAGAACTGCTGTGGCAAGACCCGATCCCTGACGTCGATCATCCGCTGGTAAACGACAGCGATGTGGCGGCCCTGAAAAGCAAGGTACTGGCTTCCGGCCTGTCGGTTGGGCAACTGGTATCGACGGCGTGGGCGGCGGCTTCCACCTTCCGTGGTTCCGACAAACGCGGCGGCGCCAACGGCGGGCGTCTGCGCCTGGCGCCGCAGAAGTCCTGGCAGGCCAACCAGCCGGAGCAACTGGCCAATGTGCTGGGCAAACTCGAAGGCATCCAGAAGGAGTTCAATGGCGGGCAATCCGCTGGCAAGAAAATCTCCCTGGCCGACCTGATTGTGCTCGCCGGTGGCGCGGGGGTCGAACAGGCAGCGAAAAACGCCGGCCACAGCGTAACGGTGCCATTCAGCCCGGGACGCACGGACGCCAGTCAGGAACAGACCGATGTCGAATCCTTCGGTTTCCTTGAGCCGATTGCCGACGGTTTCCGCAACTACCTGAAGCAACAGTACCGTGTGCCCGCCGAAAAACTGCTGATCGACAAGGCACAACTGTTGACGCTCAGCGCGCCGGAAATGGCCGTATTGCTGGGCGGGCTGCGGGTGTTGAACGCCAATGTCGGCCAGAGCAAACACGGTGTGTTCACCCAACGGCCGGAGGCACTGACCAACGACTTCTTCACCAACCTGCTGGATATGGGCGTGGAGTGGAAGCCGGTGTCGGACGCCCAACAGGAGTTTGAAGGACGTGATCGCAAGACCGGTGCGGTGAAGTGGACGGGCACCCGGGTTGACCTGGTCTTCGGCTCCAATGCACAGCTGCGTGCGGTGGCCGAATTCTATGCCACCGCCGATGCGCAGCAGCAGTTCGTCATGGACTTCGTCGCTGCGTGGACCAAAGTGATGAACCTGGATCGATTCGATCTGAAATAGGGGAGGTTGGCGTAAAGCTGGAATGACTTGCCCTCCGGCTTCTGCATCAGCGGAGGGCATCCAGTGACCAGATTACCCGGTAGATGTGTTCCGCATGCTTCCAGGGTTCTTAGCTGAAGGCCCACCCAGAGAGCGGATTGCTCTCCAGGATTTCATCCTCGACTGCGTCCTTAAGTGCATTTCGCGACTAGTTATCTTGAATCAATATGTTTTTCAGAAATTGCCCTGCCATGCAGGGTGGTGTGAAGCTTTTCAAATATATGGAGTGTTAAAGGTGCAATCAGGGATAAAGTTTGTAAAAGCGAAAGTGCCCTATTTTTTTCTTGCATTTACGTTGTTGCCAATTTTCTTTTTTTCAATTCTTGTTCCAGCGTACGCGAATACGTCATTTTACTCTGCTCTTGATAGTGATATTGATAGATATTTTTTCGGGAGTGTGGGTTTTGGCTCGTCTAATTTTCCTCTGGTTTCCAAGGTTGTCGCCAACTATATTTGTTTGCTTGCACCGTTTTTTGCGCTGGGCTACTCGTATTTAATTATAAGTAAATCGAAATTTACAGCGTCTAATTTTGAAGACGCACCACTACGCGTTTTTTTGATGTTGCCGTTTTTGTTGGTTTTGCTTTCTTTTTTTGTGATTTATATTAATTATCTTGATTGCACTAATCTAATTGCTAAAAAGAAAATGAGTTTTTTCGGGAGGAGCGAGTTTTTATACGCGATTTTGTCATCCGGCATAATGTATTTGATATATAATCTGACGCTTGTAAATATTCTGTTTTTTAGATATTACCCGGTCGCGGCATTCATTCGATTTCGTCGGTTTATGTCGCGAGTGCGATAACCTGAGTCTCGATAATGATTTTATGCAGCTGCGTTTAGTAGCGTCAGTCTAAAGCGCTAGAAATTTACAGGCCTCGCTATATGCGTAATGCTGTTCACTTAAGCGAATGTGGTCCTTTGTAGGAGCGAGCTTGCTCGCGATGGTCGTTAACGATAACGCGTATTTACTGGCTAAACGCGGCGCTCTTGAGTCCATCGCGAGCAAGCTCGCTCCTACAATTTCCTTAACTGAACAGCATTACGCTATATGCGGGGCTTTTTCGTTTTCGGCTCCACAACACCCATCGCTGCGAATGCGGAGTGCAGATGGGGCCGATTTTTTATTCAGACTGCTTCGACAGACACTCGTATACGTTTGCCCAGGGCTGCCAAAGCTTTCTCGATGGCTTCCATCTTCGAGGTGTGCAGGAAGTCGACCAGGCGATCCCCTTGGGTCTGAGCCAGTCCGAGTAGGCGGCACAAATCGGCCTTGCACATATCGCGCGCCATCATCTCGTTCCACAAAACGATCTTGGCCACTGTCACCGCAGGTAAGTGAATGACTTCCTCTCCGGTCTCTGGCGCAGATGAAGCGGGAATAGCCAGGCGCTGATCGACAAAGATAGACAGGGTTGTTTCGATGGCATCCACGGCTTCGCTGATGGCGTGCTCTCGGTCATCGCCATAGCTATTGAGTAAAGGAAGATCCCGGCAGTAGACCGCCAGGCCTGGACACGTGTCTTTCTCAAAACGGATTGCATAGTCGTACATGGTCACTCCTTGGAGGTGATCGTCCAGCGTGCAGATGGGGTGAAGGGGCTCTCAGAGACCCAGTTGTTTAATGATCGCCCTGCGGGTCGGTTCTGGCATTTCCTTGCTACCGTGACATAAAGCTGTCTTTACATAGCCAAACCGAGCCATACAAACCCAGAAGTAGGCTTTTTGACCCCTAGGGGTTGCCCTTCAAAGTGATGAACCTGAATCATTTCGATCTGAAATAGCGGAGGTTGTCGTAACGCTGGAATGACCGGCGATAGTACCCCGGCTTGCCCTCCGACTTCTGCATCAGCGGAGGGCATCCAGCGACCATGAAGCGAAAGCTGAATTGTGTTGCTCGCGAGTCAGCTTTGAATAAATGCGAGGTTTTCCTCTCGAATGGCGCTGGCCGCTTCATCGTATAGAAACGGCAGAAACATATAACGGCGACCTTGGGTTACAGAAGTGGCTTCGTGCAGAAGTGAACATGAAAACACCACAGCCCCTCCTGTAGGAGCGTTGTAAAGTGCTTTTCCGTACTCCGGGAAACGCAGGAAACCACCTTCGAACTCTCCCGTATTGAGAAACAGGGAAACGGCAAAACGCCGATGCGCCGTGCCCTTCGTGGTGTTATCCCTGTGGGGTCGGAAATAGCCGCCTTCCTCGCTGTTGTAGCAGGACACCAGATAGCGTTCCATTCGAGTGGCATTGAACTGGAACGCTTTTTGTAACTCTGGAAGCAGGCGGTTGGTAATACGCGATGAACATGCTTTGGATAGAACTTCATCTTCAATGACGCAGTCACGACGATGTTTGTGGCTGTGGTCTTTGATGTGGACGGTTTTACCCGATTGCTCTGTCATGAACCCGGATTCCTCTCCACCGCGTTCGTCGTAATAACTGATAAGTGCTTTACACAACGACGGCTCGAATATACGCGGAACCACCAAGACGGGGGCGTGGGGCGTGGCGGCATGTGGCGCAGCCAGTGCAGGCAATTTATCCAGAAAGCGCACTAAAGAGGGTACATGGTTATCAATCGCTGCCTCTATCGGGACGATGGCCAGGACTCGTAGCGCAGGATCCAGCACATAGGTCATTTGCCTGATGCTGCCGTCTGGCTGCAAGACACCGTAGAGTTGACTGACTGCCCGATCGAAATCCCAGATGAAGCGTATGCCGGGTATCAAACTTTCCACGCGCTTGAGCTTTTCATCATCCGGATCGACGGAAACACCAAAGAAGCAGACTTGAGCATCATCGAACCGCTGGCGATGGGCCTGGATACTGTCCAGTATTTCAGTGGCTGCAGGATCAGCCGCAGACCCGAAAAAACACAGCACGACATACCGACCGGCAATGGTATCGAAGCAAAAGCGTTCTCTGAGTTGAGTGCGGCAATGGAACCAAGGGGCTGGCTGGCCGACTGAAAATGCCGTGGCACGCATCACAACTCCTTGCCGGTTGGCAGTGGATCGCTGGCAGGAAGACCTTGCCTGTAAAGCTAGTTCAGTCTTGGCGACGCTGCCCGGAGTGCTGAAGGTCAGCGTTCAGCCCGCGTCTGTTTTTTCGGCGTCGGCAGACCACGAATCGATCACCGATTGCAGGAACTGCTCCGACAATCGCGGGTTGTCCAGGGCTCTGGCGATCAGTATCGCCCCGGTGATCGATGACAGGATGCGCAAGGCTTCCTGGTGTTTTTCCTCGTCGGTTTCGCCGTCGACCAGTGGCAGCAATGTATCGATCAGGGTCTGCACGCCCTGGGTGAACGAGTGGCTGACGGCACCGCCATTGCGCGCGACATCGGCGCCCAGGGCAGGGATCGGGCAGCCTTCGCTCCAGTTTTTCAAGTGGCCCTGGGTCAGGTAACCCTTGAGCAGTTCGGGGATGGATCTGGCCGCTCGCCAGTCTGCGATGTTGGTTTCGAACGTGCGGCTGACCGCCTCTGACGCCAACTGCTCCTTGCCCCCCGGGAACTGTCCGTAGAAGCCGCCGTGGGTCAGGCCTACCGAGCGCGACAGCTCGCCGATCCCGATGCCGTCGATGCCTTTTTCCCGGTACATCTTCGAGGCCGCGCCGAGGATCGCTTCCTTGTTGGCGGCTGCCTGGTCTTTCGTCACTTTCATGAGCGGGTCCTGCCATCCGATGAGCGCCCTGGCAAATATTCGCCGGGGGGGTGGTAATTATGATGGTCGTAATATAAATTCGCGGTCATGGTTTTGCCAGTCCCGAGCCAGTGGCTCGAGTCGAACCACCGCAAAGGGTGCTTTTACCCATGAAACGTAATGATCTGCGCAGTATCGACCTCAATCTGCTGGTGGTTTTCGAGGCGCTCATTCAGGAGCGCAATGTCACTCGGGCCGCAGCAAGACTGTCCCTGGGCCAGCCGGCCGTCAGCGGTGCATTGGGTCGTCTGCGAAGACTGTTCAACGACCCTCTGTTTAAACGCATTGGCCACAAAATGGAACCGACCACCCGTGCCTTGCAGGTCGCGCAAGCGCTTGGGCCCGCGCTGGACTCCATTTGTTCCGTCATCAGTCTGACGGATTCCAATAAAAAACCCTGCTAATTCATAGGCTTGATTCGAACATTGGTTTTTTTGCGGTTAAACATGATAGCTATCATTAATGATGATAGCCAAGTTCACTCCATTCAATTCGTCGCTGCCCCCCGTGAGGCCGAGAATTTTCCAACCCCTAACCGTCTGGCGGACACCCCCCATGGAACAGTCACTCAAACCTTTGCGTTATCCACTTGCTGTCCTGACCCTGGCAGTCATCACGGCCTGCGGTCACGCACCCGATGCCGCCAAGGCGCCTGGTGCGCCCTCTGTCACCGTCGCAAAAGTCCTTGAGCAACCCATTACCGAGTGGGATGAGGTCACCGCCCGTCTGGAGGCGCCGGAAACTGTCGTGGTTCGCCCGCGGGTGTCGGGGCAGATCGATCGCGTGGCCTTCACCGATGGCGAGTCGGTGAAGAAGGGGGATTTGCTGTTCCAGATCGATCCACGGCCGTTCGAACACGAAGTGCACCGCCTTGAAGCACAATTGCAACAAGCTCGCGCCGCGCTGCTGCGAACCGCCAACGAAGCGCAACGCGGCCAGCGCCTGTTGAGCAGCAATGCCATCTCCGCGGAGCTGGCCGACACGCGCACCACCACCGCCCAGGAAGCCCGGGCGGCCGTCGATGCGGTGCAGGCACAACTCGATCTCGCACGCCTGAACCTGAGCTTCACCCGCGTCACCGCGCCGATCAGCGGCCGGGTCAGCCGTGCCGAAATCACCGCCGGCAACATCGTCACCGCCGACACCTCGGCGCTGACCAGCGTGGTCTCCACCGACAAGGTCTACGCCTATTTCGACGCGGACGAACGCCTGTTCCTCAAGTACGGCCAGCTCTCCCGCCAAGGCCAGCGCAGCCAGTCCACGCCGGTGTACATGGGCTTGTCGAACGAGGAGGGCAATCGCCACCTGGGGCAGATGAACTTTGTCGATAACCAGGTCAATCCCAAGACCGGCACCATCCGCGGCCGTGCGGTGTTCGACAACGCCGACGGCCAATACACCCCGGGGTTGTACGCCCGATTGAAACTGGTGGGCAGCGCGGCCTATGCCGGCCTGCTGATCAAGGACGAGGCGGTGGGCACCGACCTGGGCAAGAAGTTCGTGCTGGTGATCGACCAGGACAACAAGGCCGTGTACCGCAGCGTCGACCTGGGGCCGAAGCTCGAAGGCTTGCGCATCGTGCGCAGCGGTTTGCAGAAGGAAGACCGCATCGTCATCAACGGTCTGCAGCGGGTCCGTCCCGGCGCGGTGGTCGCGCCTCAGGACGCGCCGATGGCCGATGCACAAACCGTCGCCACCCTGGCCCGTCAACGGCAGGCCATCGAGGCGGGTAATCAGCCCGTCGCTCCGTCACCGGCGCTGGTGAAAACCGATGCTGCCGTATCGCCTCGCGGATAAAGGAACACAGCCATGAAGTTCTCCCAGTTCTTTATCACGCGGCCGATCTTCGCCGCGGTGCTGTCGCTGCTGATCCTGATTGCCGGCGGCATTTCGCTGTTCCAGTTGCCGATCAGCGAATACCCGGAAGTGGTGCCGCCCACCGTGGTGGTCCATGCCAACTACCCGGGCGCCAACCCCAAGGTCATCGGCGAAACCGTGGCCGCGCCGCTCGAACAAGCCATCACCGGCGTGGAGAACATGTTGTACATGTCTTCGCAGTCCACGGCGGATGGCCGGCTCACGCTCACCGTGACCTTTGCCTTGGGCACCGACCTGGACAACGCCCAGGTGCAGGTGCAGAACCGCGTGACCCGCACCGAGCCCAAGTTGCCGGAGGAGGTGACGCGCATCGGCATCACCGTCGACAAGGCGTCGCCCGAGCTGACGCTGCTGGTGCACCTGGTGTCGCCGGACAAGCGCTACGACATGCTCTACCTGTCCAACTACGCAATCCTCAACGTCAAGGATGAGCTGTCGCGGCTGAACGGTATCGGTGACGTGAAGATGTTCGGCATCGGCGATTACTCGCTGCGCATCTGGCTCGACCCGAACAAGACCGCGTCACGCAACCTGACCGCCACCGACGTGGTCAATGCGGTGCGTGAACAGAACCGTCAGGTCGCGGCCGGCCAACTGGGCTCGCCGCCTGCACCGAATGCCACTAGCTTCCAGATGTCGATCAACTCCCAGGGGAGGCTGGTCACCGAAGAAGAATTCGAAAACGTCATCGTGCGCAGTGGCGCCGATGGCGAGATCACCCGCCTCAAGGACATTGCCCGGATTGAACTGGGCTCCAACCAGTACGCACTGCGCGCACTGCTCAATAACCAGGAAGCGGTGGCGATGCCGATCTTCCAGCGCCCGGGTTCGAACGCGATCGACGTGTCCGACCAGGTGCGGGCGAAGATGGCCGAGCTGAAGAAGAGCTTCCCGGAAGGCATGGACTACGAGATCGTCTACGACCCGACCATCTTCGTGCGCAGCTCGATCGAGGCGGTGGTGCACACGCTGTTCGAGGCGCTGATCCTGGTGGTGCTGGTGGTGATCCTGTTCCTGCAAACCTGGCGCGCGTCGATCATTCCGCTGGTGGCGGTGCCGGTGTCGCTGATCGGCACCTTTGCCGTGATGCACTTGCTCGGCTTCTCGCTCAATGCGCTGTCGCTGTTCGGCCTGGTGCTGGCCATCGGCATCGTGGTCGACGATGCCATCGTGGTCGTAGAGAACGTCGAGCGAAACATCGAAACCGGACTCGAACCGGCCGAAGCCACCAAAAAAGCCATGGGCGAAGTGACCGGGCCGATCATCGCCACGGCATTGGTGCTGTGTGCAGTGTTTGTGCCGGCGGCGTTCATTTCCGGGCTGACCGGGCAGTTCTACAAGCAGTTCGCCCTGACCATCGCGATCTCGACGGTGATCTCGGCGTTCAACTCCCTGACCTTGTCGCCGGCGTTGGCAGCGGTACTGCTCAAGGCTCACGGCGCACCGAAAGACCGTTTCTCCAAGGTGCTGGACCGCTTGCTCGGTGGCTGGTTGTTCAAGCCCTTCAACCGTCTGTTCGAAAAGGCCGGTCACGGCTATGTGGTGGCGGTTGGAAAAATCATCCGTGGCAGCAGCGTGGCGTTGCTGGTTTACGCCGGCCTGATCGCCATGACGTACATGGGCTTCAGCACCACGCCGACGGGGTTCGTGCCGACCCAGGACAAGAAGTACCTGGTGACGTTTGCGCAATTGCCGGACGCCGCCAGCCTGGACCGCACCGAGTCGGTGATCCGGCGCATGAGCACCATTGCCATGAACGAGCCGGGTTTCGACAGTGCCGTGGCCTTTCCGGGGCTGTCGATCAACGGCTTCACCAACAGCCCGAACGCCGGTATCGCGTTCATCGGCTTGCGGCCATTCGATGAGCGCAAGGACCCCAGCCTGTCGGCCGGGGCGATTTCCGCTTCGTTGAACGCCAAGTTCGGCGGCATTCAGGACGCCTACACCGCGGTGTTCCCGCCACCGCCGGTTCAAGGCCTGGGCACCATCGGCGGTTTCCGCCTGCAGATCGAAGACCGCGGCAACCTGGGTTACGACGAACTGTACAAAGAAACCATGAACATCATCGGCAAGAGCCGCAGCGTTCCCGAGCTCGCCAATCTGTTCACCAGCTACACGGTCAACGTACCCCAGGTCGAGGCCGCCATCGACCGCGAAAAAGCCAAGACCCACGGCGTGGCGATCAACGACATTTTCGACACGCTGCAGGTGTATCTGGGCTCGCTGTACGCCAATGACTTCAACCGTTTTGGCCGTACCTATCAGGTCAATGTCCAGGCTGAGCAACAGTTCCGTCAGGAGCCGGAGCAGATCGGCCAGTTGAAGGTGCGCAACGACCGTGGCGAGATGATTCCGCTGGCGACCTTCGTCAAGGTCAGCCCGACGTCGGGGCCGGACCGGGTCTCGCATTACAACGGCTTTGTCACTGCGGAAATCAACGGCAGCGCGGCCCCGGGCTACAGCTCCGGCCAGGCGCAGGCGGCGATTGAAAAGCTGCTCAAGGAAGAGCTGCCCAACGGCATGACCTACGAGTGGACCGACCTGACCTACCAGCAGATCCTCTCCGGCAACACTGCGCTGCTGGTGTTCCCGCTCTGCGTATTGCTGGCGTTCCTGGTGCTGGCAGCGCTGTATGAAAGCTGGAGCCTGCCGCTGGCGGTGATCCTGATCGTACCGATGACGCTGCTGTCGGCGATTGCCGGGGTGATCATCTCCAAGGGCGACAACAACATCTTCACCCAGATCGGCCTGATCGTACTGGTGGGGCTGGCCTGCAAGAACGCGATCCTGATCGTCGAGTTCGCCAAGGACAGACAGGACCAGGGCCTGTCGCCGCTGGACGCCGTGCTGGACGCCTGCCGCATGCGCCTGCGGCCGATCCTGATGACCTCGTTCGCCTTCATCATGGGGGTGATTCCGCTGGTGACGTCTACCGGTGCCGGTTCGGAAATGCGCCGGGCCATGGGCGTCGCCGTGTTCTCCGGGATGCTCGGGGTGACCTTCTTCGGCCTGCTGCTGACGCCGGTGTTCTTTGTCCTGATCCGTCGCTACATCGAACGTAAAGCCGCGCGCAAGGCGGCCCATGTTCACTCGCTCAACGTTATTGATCCGGAGGCACACTGATGAACGCTTTCAAGCTGTTGTTACCGAGTCTGCTGGTCACCGCGTTGGCCGCCTGCACGGTCGGGCCGGATTACAAAACCCCGGACACGGCACCTGCCCATGTCGTCTCGGCGCAAGGAGCCAACTACGATCAATCGCGTTTCGAAACGGTGTGGTGGCAGCAATTCGATGACCCCACACTGAATCAACTGGTCGGCAAAGCGCTCAATGGCAACCGCGACCTGCGCGTGGCCTTCGCCCGCTGGAAGGCCGCCCGGGCCATCCGCGATGACGTCAGCAACGACAACCTGCCGGTGGTCACCAGCCGGGTCAGCAGCCAGCAGGGCAAGTCGCAGGTGCCGGGGCAGACAGAGCATCGGGTCAATACCGACCGCTACGATCTGGGCCTGGACATGGCTTGGGAGATCGACCTGTTCGGGCGCATCCAGCGCGAACTGGAATCCAGCGATGCCCGGGAAGACGCCACGGCGGCGGACCTGTACCAACTGCGGGTGAGCATGATCGCCGAGTTGGTGGATGCCTATGGTCAGCTGCGCGGTGCGCAACTGCGGGAAAAAATCGCCCTGGCCAACCTCAAGAATCAAAGCGAATCGCGCAGCGTGACGGTGAGTCTGCGTGACGCTGGCGTGGGCAACGAACTCGACGTGGTGCGTGCCGATGCGCGGTTGGCGGCCGTCGAGGCGAGCGTGCCGGAACTGCAGGCGGAACAGGTGCACCACAAGAACCGCATCGCCACATTGCTGGGCGAGCGCCCGGACACGCTGGGCATCGACCTGGGTCCAAAAGACTTGCCGGCCATCGCCAAGGCGTTGCCGATTGGCGACCCTGGCGAGCTGCTGCACCGGCGTCCGGATGTGCTCGCGGCGGAGCGTCGGTTGGCGGGGTCAACGGCGGATGTCGGCGTGGCCACCGCCGACCTGTTTCCACGGGTGAGCCTGAGTGGCTTCCTCGGGTTCACGGCGGGGCGTGGTTCGCAAATCGGTTCCAGCGCCGCCCGCGCCTGGAGCCTGGGGCCGAGCATCACCTGGGCGGCGTTTGACCTGGGCAGCGTGCGGGCGCGTATTCGCGGGGCCAACGCCGACGCCGAAGGGGCATTGGCGACCTATGAGCAACAGGTGTTGCTCGCACTGGAAGAATCGGAAAACGCCTTCAGCGACTACGGCAAGCGCCAGCAACGCTTGCTGTCGCTGATCAAGCAAAGCGAGTCGAGCCGTGCTGCGGCCGACCTGGCGGCGACGCAATACAAGGAAGGGGTGGTGGATTACCTGGTGTTGCTCGACGCACAACGCGAGCGGTTGAACGCCGAGGATGCCCAGGCACTGGGTGAAACCGACCAGTACCGCGCGATTGTCGCGATCTACAAATCCTTGGGCGGTGGTTGGGACAGCGGGGATACCAGGCTGGCGAAAAACAACTGAGGACCCGGTGTTGTTGTAGGAGCGAGCTTGCTCGCGATGGTCGTCAACGATAACGCGTGCGTCCTGACTGAACCCGGCGCACTTGAGCCCATCGCCAGCAAGCCGGCTCCTACAGGATTTGTAGGTCACGCGGTCTCGTGTAGGAGCTGGCTCGCCAGCGATGGTCGTCAACGATAACGCGGGCGTCCTGACTAAACGCGGCGCGCTTGGGTCCATCGCTGGCAAGCCAGCTCCTACAGGTATTGCGTTGCCGGTGTTTCCCGGGATTGCGTGAAGAACCTTTTTATTGCCCGTCCCCAATGCGTGGCAAGCCTGACGGGTTTGTATCCGCAGGTATCCGCAACGCCCGCCGTTACCCGAACATACAAAACCCGGGCTTCCCGACACCCTGGCGATACACGGCGGCCTTCAAATGCAATCACCGGCACCGCGCCGCTTTCGGCACGGCCGAGCATGGTTCAACTGGAGGCAAGGCTATGTTGCGTATCAACACCCGTCACACCATCGGCAAGCTTGGCATCGCCCTGGCAGCAGCGGGGCTGGCGACCTTCGCGAGCCTCTCGCAGGCCCAGGAAGTACAGCCGGCCCCGGCGATGAAAAGCTGGCAGCAGGGCCTGCATCGAACCGATCTGGTACGCGAAGACCTGGGCGCCGCCGATCGCGAAGTCCTTCAGGTGCTCGTGGACTTCGATCCGGGCGTGACGTCGCCCAAACATGCCCACCCGGGCGTAGAGGTGGCGCACGTGATCAGCGGCACCTTCGAGTATCAACTGGAAGGGCGGGCACCGGTGACGCTCAAGGCCGGCGATTCGTTGTACATCCCCGCAGGCGTTGCGCATGTGGCGAAGAACGTAGGCCAGGACAAGGCATCGGAACTGGCCACCTACATCGTCAAGAAAGGCGAGCCGCTGCTGATCCTCAAGCAGTAATGTAGGAGCGAGCTTGCTCGCGATGGACTCAAGAGCACCGCGTTCAGTCAGGACGCACGCGTTATCGTTAACGACCATCGCGAGCAGGCTCGCTCCTACGTTTTCCGCTGGCGTTATTGACTGCAAACGTCCCACACGCAACCGCGCAGCCAGCGATGCGCCGGGTCGGCGTCCATGCGCGGGTGCCACAGCATCGACACCGTGATCGGCGGCGTGGGGAAGGGCAGGGCAAAGCAGTGCATCCCCTGGCACAGGTTGCCGACGTGTCGCTCGGGTACGCTGGCCACCAGCTCTGAAGCCCGCGCCAATGCGATCGCAGAGGAGAAGCCGGCGACGATGGTGACGATGTCGCGCTGCAATCCCAGTTCACTCAAGGCGTCGTCCATGACGCCTTTTTCGTGGCCCCGGCGCGAGACCAGGATGTGCCGGGCGGCGGCATAACGAACCGCTGTCATTTCACCTTGAGTCAACGGGTGACCCTCACGCACAAGGCCAATGAAGCGGTCGCGAAACAGCATCCGGGTGCACACTTCCGGGCTGGTGGATTCGTCGATCACACCGGTTTCCAGGTCCACCGAACCGTCGCGCAGCAGGGTGCTGTCCTTGTTGAGTTTCTGCACGAAATTCAAGCGGACACCGGGCGCTGCTGCGTTGAGGCGGGCGATCAGTGGCGGTCCGAAGTTTTCCACGAAACCGTCGCTGGTACGCAGGGTGAAGGTGCGGGTCAGTTGCTTGAGATCGAGGGCTTCTGCGGGGCGCAGCACGGCTTCGGCGTCCTGCACCAGCAAGCCCACGCGCTCACGCAACTCCAGCGCCCGAGGGGTGGGCACCAGCCCGCGCCCGGCCCGCACCAACAGCGGATCGCCCGTGGTTTCGCGCAGTCGCGCCAGTGCCCGGCTCATGGCGGACGGGCTTAGGCGTAAACGCTTTGCGGCACGGGCTACGCTGCCTTCCTCCAGCAATACGTTCAGGGTGATCAGCAAATTCAGATCGGGCATGGAATGGGTTCCTGTGGGAGCGGGCCCTGTGGAGTGGGACCCCTGTGGATAGGGACCCCTGTGGTGAGGGGGTTCTGTGGATAGGGAGTTCTGTGGCGAGGGGGCTTGCCCCCGTTCGGTGGCGAAGCCGCCGTAAATCCAGGCGACTTGGTCTGCCTGAAGGATCGCTGGGGGCTGCTTCGCAACCCAACGGGGGCAAGCCCCCTCGCCACAGGGCCCGCTTCCATGATGGCGTTGTATGCACGTATTAAGTGCAACTGCTGCGTCTTCCGCCATGGTATGGCTGGGCTTAGTCTCGGTACAACCTGTTTGCGGAGTCACGAGAAAATGAAGTCCCTATCGATTCGAGGAACCTTGGCCAGCCTGTCGTTATCCATGTTGCTGGCATCCCTGGGCACCAGCATTGCCAACGTTGGATTGCCGGCACTGGCCGAGGCGTTTACTGCGTCGTTCCAGGCCGTGCAGTGGGTGGTGCTCGCTTACTTGCTGAGCATCACCGCGCTGATCGTCAGTGTCGGCCGGCTCGGCGACCTCATGGGGCGGCGGCGCTTGCTGTTGATCGGCATTGCACTGTTTACCGTCGCCTCGCTCCTCTGCGCCCTGGCGCCCGGCCTGTGGTTGCTGATAGCGGCCCGGGCCCTGCAGGGCGTCGGCGCGGCCACCATGATGGCGCTGACCCTGGCGCTGGTGAGCGGGGCGGTGCCCAAGGAAAAAACCGGCAGCGCGATGGGGGTTCTCGGCACGATGTCGGCGCTGGGCACTTGCCTGGGGCCGACGCTGGGCGGCGTGTTGATTGCTCAGGTGGGCTGGCAGGGGATTTTTCTGCTCAGCGTACCCTTGGGTGTGTTGGCGTTCGGACTGGCCTGGCGCTTTTTACCGGTGGATCACCACGAAATCACCTCCACCCGCCCGGACTTCGACGCACTCGGCACGCTGGTCCTGATCCTGACCCTGTTGGCTTACACGCTGGCCATGACCCTCGGGCGCGACAGCTTCGGTCCGCTCAAAACCGCACTGCTGCTGGTCGCGGTGATCGGCCTGGTCCTGTTCGTGTTCGTCGAGCAAACGGCTGCGTCGCCGCTGCTCAACCTGACGATGTTGGGCAATCCGCTGCTGAGCGCCGGGTTCGCCATGAGCACCCTGGTGACCACGGTCGTCATGGCCACCCTGGTGGTCGGCCCGTTCTATTTGTCGGGTGCGCTGGGGTTGAAGGCGGCGAGTGTCGGGCTGGTGATGTCGGCCGGCCCGCTGGTGGCGGCACTGGCCGGCATGCCCGCCGGACGCCTGGTCGACCGGCTGGGCGCGCAGCGTTCGGGTGCACTCGGGCTGATTGCCATGTTGACCGGCGCGTGCATCCTGCCTGTCATGCCGATGAGCGTCGGCATCCCTGGTTACCTCGCGCCAATGGTGGTCCTCACGGCCGGCTATGCGCTGTTCCAGGCGGCGAACAATACCGCCGTCATGCTGCAAATCGAGGCGCAACAGCGTGGTGTGGTTTCCGGCCTGCTCGGGTTGTCGCGCAATCTCGGCTTGATCACGGGCGCCTCGGTGATGGGCGCCGTGTTCGCCTTCGGCACGGCCAGCCAGGATATCTTGCAGGCGCAACCCGAGGCTATCGCGCAGGGGATGCGGTTGACGTTTGCGGTGGCTGCGGCGCTGATTCTTTTGGCGCTGGTGCTGGGAGCGGTCAGCAAAATCGTTTCACGTCGCTTGATCGCGCCGTGCTGAAAAACGGCGCGACTGTCGTGAAAACGACCTGTTTGCGCTGAACGCGAAGCCTTGTGAGTTTTCTGTTGAACGAGTGTTCAGTCTGGACTATGTTGGGGGCCACCTTCCCCCGGCTGGTTGCGGGCTTGCGTTTCTTCAATTCGAACGAGGCAATGGCATGCGGTTTTCACCCTTTGTTGAACGGATCAGTGGCCAGGGCGTTGCCGCCTGGGATATTCACTACGCAGCCAACGCGGCACAACGCAACGGCGAGGACGTGATCATCCTCAGCGTCGGCGACCCGGATTTCCCCACCCCCGATTTCATCACCGACGCCGCCATCCACGCCCTGCGCGAAGGGGACACCCACTACACCGAAATCGCCGGCCGCCAGGCCTTGCGCGAAGCCATCGCCGGCCGCTATAGCCAGTCGATTGGCCGCGAACTGCAGGCCTCGAACATCATTCTCACGGCAGGCGCGCAGAACGCCCTGTTCGCCACCTCGATGTGCCTGCTCGGTGCCGGCGACGAAGTGATTGCCTTCGATCCGATGTACGTCACCTACGAAGCCACGCTCAAGGCCTCCGGCGCCACGCTGGTGCGGGTGCCCTGTGCGGCGGACTCGGGTTTCCGCCTCGATGCCGCCGTGCTGGCCAAGGCCATTACCCCGCGCACCCGGGCGATTTTCTTCTCCAATCCGAACAACCCCACCGGCGTGGTGCTGGGTGGCGAAGAGCTGCAAGCCATCGCCGACCTCGCCATCGCCCATGACCTGTGGGTGGTGGTGGACGAGGTCTACGAGAGCCTCGCCTACGAGCGTGAACACCAGAGCCTGGCAGCGTTGCCGGGCATGGCCGAGCGTTGCGTGGTGATCGGCAGCCTGTCGAAATCCCATGCCATGACCGGTTGGCGCATCGGCTGGGTCATGGCCAATGAAACCCTGGTCAACCATGTCGAAACCCTGGTGCTGAGCATGCTCTACGGCTTGCCCGGGTTTGTCATGGAAGCGGCGCTCAAGGCCGTGCAGTCCTTTGATGAAGTCACCCACGGCATGCGCGAGATCTATCGTCGGCGCCGCGACCTGGTGGTGTCCGGCCTGGCCGATTGCCCGGGCATCAGCGTGCTCAACCCCGATGCCGGCATGTTCGTGCTGGTGGACGTGCGCGGCACCGGCCTGACCTCGCTGGAATTCGCCTGGCGCCTGCTGCGCGAGGCGGGCGTCTCGGTGCTCGATGCGGCGGCGTTCGGCGAGCCGGCCCAAGGGTTTGTGCGGCTGTCGTTCACCCTCAGTGACGAGCGCCTGGCCCAGGCCTGCCAGCGTATTCGCGGTTTTGTCCAGGTGCTCAATGGTGAGGTACCGAGGCCGGTGATCGGCACCGTGACCAGTACCGCGACCGTCGAACCGGTTGCGGCCAGGACCATGATCGAGGTCGATCGCCTGCACAAGCGCTTCGGCAATATCGAAGTGCTCAAGGGCGTGTCCCTGACCGCCCGCGAGGGCGAAGTGATCTCGCTGATCGGGGCCAGCGGCTCGGGCAAGAGTACCTTGTTGCGTTGCATCAACATGCTCGAAGTGCCGGACCAGGGCCGCATCCTGGTCGATGGCGAAAGCATTCACCTCAACCAGAACCGTCCCGGCGCACCGCTGGTGTCGGACGCCAAACAGCTGGTGCGCATCCGTTCCAGCCTGGGCATGGTGTTCCAGAACTTCAACCTCTGGCCCCATCGCACCGTGCTGGAAAACCTCATCGAAGCGCCGACCCAGGTCCTGCGTGAAAGCCGTGCGGAGGCCACTGAACGGGCCGAAGCCCTGCTCGAACGCGTCGGCCTTGCGGCCAAGCGCAACGAGTACCCGGCGTTTCTCTCCGGGGGACAGCAACAACGGGTAGCCATCGCCCGGGCCCTGGCCATGCGGCCCAAGGTCATGCTGTTCGATGAACCCACCTCGGCACTCGACCCGGAACTGGTCGGGGAAGTGCTGCGGGTGATCCGCTCCCTCGCCGAAGAAGGCCGGACCATGATCCTGGTGACCCATGAAATGGCGTTCGCACGCGATGTCTCTTCCAAAGTCGCCTTCCTGCATCAAGGGCTGATCGAGGAAACCGGTTCGCCGGACGAAGTGTTCGTACGCCCACGCAGCGAGCGTTGCCGGCAATTCGTCAACGCTCATCAGACTCGCTAACTCATCATAAAAAGACGGGAAAACAACATGGGAAATCGACGTTTTGCAAACTGGTTGACCGGTGCCACCTGCGTATTGCTGGCCGGCATGAGTGCGGCGCAAGCACAGCCGATCAGGTTCGCGGTGGCCGCCGAACCCTATCCGCCGTACACCGAGAAACAACCCAACGGGGAGTGGAAGGGCTTCGAAGTCGACCTGATCCACAAGCTGTGCAGCGAAATGAAAGCCGATTGCGAGATCAAGGAAGTGGCGTGGGACGGCATCATTCCGTCGCTGCTGGCGAAGAAGATCGACGTGATCTTTTCCTCGATGTCGGTGACCGAAGAACGGGAAAAACAGATCGCCTTCAGCAAGGCCTACTACGACTCGGTGATTGCCGTCGTCGGCCCGAAAGAGGCGTCGGTGAAGAAGTACCCGGATGACCTCAAGGGCAAGATCATCGGCGTGCAAAACTCGACCGTCAGCGCCAGCTACCTGAAGACCTACTACGAAAAAATTGCCGACGTTAAGTACTACGACACCCAGGACTCGGCCAACGCCGACCTGATCGCCGGGCGCATCGACCTGATGATGGCCGACGGCACCGCCATGGCTTCGTTCATCAAGACCCCGGATGCCAAGGACCTGGCCTACCTCAGCACCGTGCCCTACGACCCGATCTTCGGCAAAGGCGTAGGCGCCGGCATGCGCAAGGACGACACCGAACTCAAGGCCAAGCTCGACAAGGCCATCCAGCAGTTGCTGGCGAGCAAGGACTACGACGACCTGTCCCAGAGCTACTTCGGCACCAGCGTGAAGCCTGCGTTCTGACGACGGGTTAAACGTAGATCCCCTGTAGGAGCGAGCCTGCTCGCGATGGACGCAAAAGCGCCGCGGGTCATCTGAGTGACCGCGTCATCGTTAACGTTTTTCGCGAGCGGGCTCGCTCCTACAGGGGACCGTGTCCTCCAACTGGAGACTGAAATGCCGGCAATGTTCGATCTGATCAATTTCACCGAGCAGGGATGGGGCAGTGCGCTGCTGAAGGGGCTGTGGATGACCCTGCAGATTTCCGCCGGGGCCTTCGTGCTCGGGCTGGCGATCGGGCTGGTGGTGGCGTGCCTCAAGCTGGGCGCGCCGAAGCCGATTGCGGCGCTGATGCGCGGCTACACCACCTTGTTCCGTGCGGTGCCGGAACTGCTGCTGATTCTGTTGCTGTACTACGTCGGTTCCATGCTCCTCAATTCGCTGATGACCCACCTGGGTTACGGCGTGGTCAATGTCAGCGGTCCGCTGGCGGCCATCGTCGTGCTGGGGCTGGTGCAGGGCGCCTACGCCTCGGAGATTTTCCGCGCGGCGATCCAGGCGATTCCCTTCGGCCAGATCGAAGCGGCCAAGGCATTTGGCCTGAGCGGTTTCGGGCTGTTCCGCCGGGTCACGCTGCCGATCATGGCGCCGTACGCCATGGCCGGCATGGCCAACCTGTGGATCAACCTGATCAAGGACAGCGCGCTGATCAGCGTGGTCGGCACCAACGAACTGCTGTACACCGCCAAGCAAGGCGCGGGTTCGACGCGCCACTATCTGTTGTTCTACCTCACGGCTGCCGCGCTGTACTACGCGGTGACACTGGCGTCGAACTATCTGTCGGGTCGGCTGGAGCGACGTATTCGTCGCTGGATGCCTCTTGTTGACTGAACCGGCTGAGTAAATGAAATGATTCCAGCGTGGATAATTGAATACGCGGCACTGTTGGGCCGGGGCTTGCAAACCACCCTCACGATTCTACTGATCGCCAGTGTGTTCGGGTTTGCCCTGGCGGTCCTGGTGGCCCTGGCGCGGATCTCGAAAAACAAGGTGATCGCCAAGGTCAGCCTGTTCTACACCAGCGTCACCCGCGGCACGCCGTTGCTGATCCAGATCTACATCTTCTACTACGGCCTGGGCAGCCTGTTTGCCCAGTTCCCGCTGATTCGCGGCAGCTTCCTCTGGCCGTACCTGCGCGACGGTTACTGGTACATCGTGTTCGCCCTGGTGGTGTCGGTCGGCGCCTATGTCGGCGAGGTGATTCGCGGTGGCCTGCTGGCGGTGCCCAAGGGCGAGATGGAAGCGGCTTCGGCCTTCGGCATGACCAAGCGCCAGTCCTTGCTGCGGGTACGGTTGCCCCGGGCCATGCGCCTGTTGCTGCCGACCCTGGCCGGGGAAACCGTGATGCTGCTCAAGTCCACGGCGCTGGCCTCGACCATCGCCGTGATCGATCTGCTCGGCGCCGCCAACGTGGTCCGCGCACAAACCCTGCAAGTGTATGAACCGCTTTTGCTGGTGGCCGGTGTCTACGTCTGCCTGACCTTCCTGATCGAGGCGCTGTTTGCCTTCGCCGAACGGCGCGGCACGCCGGTGCGCAGGTCGGCCTGATGAGTTCGTCAAGGGTTGACCGCTCGCTGCAAGGCATTGGCCTGTGCGTCCTGGGCTATGCGTTCCTGTCCTTTCAGGATGCGCTGATCAAATGGCTGGTGGCCGACTATTCGGTGGTCACCATTCTGTTCTGGCGCGCCGCCGTGGTGGTCGTGGCGGTGCTGCTGGCAGGCCGACTGCGTGTGATCCGCCGGGCCTGGCATTCACCCAGTCGGCGCCTGCTGGTGGTGCGCGGTCTGCTGTCGATCGTCGCCTGGGTGCTGTACTACACGGCGGCCCGCGACCTGACCCTGGCCGAAATGACCACCCTGTATTTTTCCGCGCCGATCATGGTCACGGTGCTGGCGGCGGTGATCCTCAAGGAACGCGCCAGCGGCTGGCAGTGGTTCAGCCTGATCATCGGTTTTGTCGGAGTGGTCATTGCCTGTCGCCCCGACAACATGACCGAGCCGTTGCCCATCGTGCTGACCTTGTTGGCGGCGGTGTGCTGGGCATTCACCTACATCCAGTTGCGTCAGGTGGACGAGCAGACCTCGGTGCTGGAGCAGATGCTGATCACCAACGTGGTGTTCGTGATTTGCATGGCGGTGGCCCTGCCGTGGACTCACACGCCTTCGCCGACACCCGCCTGGCTGGGCATGCTCGGCGCCGGCCTGGTGGGCGGCATCGGTCAGTTCCTGTTGTTCGCCAGTTTCCGCCGCGCCACCGCGACCTTGCTCGCGCCGTTCGAGTACACCGGGCTGATCTGGGCGTTCGCCCTGTCGAGCCTGGTCTGGGGCACGCTGATGGACACGTCGCTGATGATCGGCGCCGGGCTGATCGCCGTCAGCGGCACCCTGGCGATGATCTTCGGCCGGCACGCGTCACAGGACGTCGTCGGTGCCGAATGCTCCGTTTCGCAGCCCCTTTATCCAGCAACGACAGATGTGCAGCCCGTTGGCGGCGCTGAAGGTCTCGGGGTTCAGGCACCACTCGAGCCAGAGACCGTCGAGCATCGCCGATAAACCGATGGCCGCCAGCCGCGTGTCGTGAATCACGAAACCTTCGCTGGCGGCCAGGCCGTCGAGCAACTGGCGGATCAGATCGAGGTAGGCGCGGTAGCTTTTTTCGTGGGACTGGCTGACGTGTTCGGAGTGCCGGATCAGGCTCCAGAACACCACCCACACGCCGAGCAGTTTCGGGTCCATGACCCTTGGGGAGAACGAGCCTTCGAGAAAGGCATCGATCTTTTGCGCAGGCGTCTGGGCCTGTTCGATTTCCTGGAGCAGGGCGGTGGTCAGTTCGCTCGCGAGCCGCTGGTAGGTGTCGGCGATCAGGGCCTCGATGCTGCCGAAGTGATGGTTGAGCAACCCCACGGACACCCCGGCTTCGGTAGCGATGCGCCGCACGGAAATCCCGGCGTGACCGTCGCGGCCCAGGCAGCGCAGCGTGGCGGCCACCAGCATTTCGCGGCGGTCTTCGGGTTCGGCGCGACGGTTCTTCGGGGCAACGGTTGGCACAAGGCTGTCCTTGGGTGAGGTTCCACGCAGTCGAGCTTAGTTGAACGTCTGTTCAATCACCAGCCTCGACAGCAGCGATACAGCGTTTTTCAACGGTCATGACGGGAGGGAAAGCCAATGCCGCAGGATATTTCGTTCAGTGTTCGCAACAACAACGGTGACGACGTGCGAGTCGGTGCCTGGCGCTATGGCGGCGACGGCAGCGGACCCAACGTGCACCTGCAGGCCGGCGTGCATGCCGATGAAATCGCCGGGATGCTGGTCCTGCACCTGCTGATGCAAAGGCTGCAAACCGCCGAAGCCCAGGGCCGGCTTAAGGGCAACATCACCGTGGTGCCGCAGGCCAACCCGCTGGGCATCGGGCAGTTTCGCCAAGGGCGGATTCTCGGGCGTTACCACGACGCCACCGGGCACAACTTCAACCGCGCGTTCGACCAGTCGGCAGCCATGGAGCGACCTTCGACCTGCGTCCAGCAATGGCAAAAGCAACTGGTGCAACTGGCCGCCCCGGCCGACGTGATGCTCGACCTGCACACCGATGACGAAGCCTTGCCGTACCTCTACGTGCACCGCAGTTTCCAGACCCGCGGCCGCGAACTGGCGGCGGCGATGAAGATGGACGTGGCGATCATCTGGGACGACGGCGGCGACGGCTCCTTCGAGGAAACCATCATCGCCCCCTGGTTGCGAGAAGGCATCACCGAGCACCGTATGGCGGCGACCCTGGAGCTGCGCGGGCAGGGCGATGTCAGCGACCGTTTCGCCGAGTCGGATGCCGATGGACTCTACAACTGGCTATGCGGTTGCGGCGTCATCGATGAGTCAGTGACACCTGCAGACTGGCCCGTCGAGGTGGTGGAAATGGGCCACATGGAAACCATCATCGCCCCGCAACCCGGCGTGCTGATTTTCGAAAAAGAGTTGGGGGATTTCGTCGAGGAAGGCCAGCGCTTTGCGCGAATCCTCAGGACCCCGGGCGATCCATCCTCCGAAGTGATCCTGCATGCCGAGCAAGCCGGGCGCCTGGTGACACGCTATCGCGATCGCCTGATCCCCCAGGGCATGGGCGTGGCGAAATTCACCGGCAGCCGGGTGTCGCGTAACTGGAGCGGCGGGTTGCTCGACCCGAACTAGCAATCCCCCAACATCAAACACACAAACCCTGTGGCGAGGGGGCTTGCCCCCGTTGGGCTGCGAAGCGGCCCCGCTTTTCTTCAGTCAAACAGTGCAATCAGATTTTGCGACGGCTTCGCCGCCGAGCGGGAGCAAGCTCCCTCGCCACAAGGGCGGTGTTAGCTCCAGAGTTAGCGTCTGCCAATGAATCAGTGCGATGTAAGTGTTGTTGCGCCAATTGAGCCTGCCGACATTTGTGGCGAGGGGGCTTGCCCCCGTTGGGCTGCGAAGCGGCCCCGCTTTTCTTCAGTCAAACAGTGCAATCAGGTTTTGCGACGGCTTCGCCGCCGAGCGGGAGCAAGCTCCCTCGCCACAAGGGCGGTGTTAGCTCCAGAGTTAGCGTCTGCCAATGATTCAGTGCGATGTAAGTGTTGTTGCGCCAATTGAGCCTGCCGACATTTGTGGCGAGGGAGCTTGCTCCCGCTGGGCTGCGAAGCGGCCCCGCTTTTCTTCAGTCAAACAGTGCAATCAGGTTTTGCGACGGCTTCGCCGCCGAACGGGGGCAAGCTCCCTCGCCACAAGGGCGGTGTTAGCTCCAGAGTTAGCGTCTGCCAATGATTCAGTGCGATGTAAGTGTTGTTGCGCCAATTGAGCCTGCCGACATTTGTGGCGAGGGGGCTTGCCCCCGTTGGGCTGCGAAGCGGCCCCGCTTTTCTTCAGTCAAACAGTGCAATCAGGTTTTGCGACGGCTTCGCCGCCGAACGGGGGCAAGCCCCCTCGCCACAGGGTCAGCGTTTGCCACAGAATCAGTGATTATTCACGCGGATCAATCTGATCCAACACCCGATTCGCCGTGATCTCCGCCAACATCACACTGTTGGAAATCCCCAGCAGGGCATTGCGCGATCCGCCGTCCAGATGATCCACCAACTGATGCACCATCACATCGACCGAGGCCAGCGTCTCGACCAGATACACCATCAGGGTTTCGGTATCGACCTTGGGATCGACGGTAAACAGCGAACCTGGCGTGCGCGGTGTGGCTTTGATGTCGGCGGCCGAGGGGAAGGCGAGGGCAGCCTCGTCGAGATGTTTTGAATCGGGTTCGTACGGGGATGCCGGATCGGTGTCCGGCGGGTTGGGGGTGACCTTGAACATGGCTGTCTCCGCTTCATGGTTGAAGCTGCCACGTTCGTTTCCAGACGAAGAGGTGGCAGCTGTACGCAGGCTGGAAACCCGGGGAAACGGCAACCCGGTAGACCCGAAGGTCTCCCGCGCACAGCCGCCATAACGGAGTGCACACTTAAAAGCGCGCAAGCATAGTTATGAAAGGCGCAGTCGCGCCATTTTCATTCCGGGGTTTCCAGACCCGACCACTGATGGGCAGTGGCGCAGAAACGATAGAGACCAGGGGCTAGGCGCACAAGCCGGCGGATTCTGGCGTAACCGTAGGCAACGACGCAAGGTCTTGTAGCCCCCCGGAAATACCCTACAACCTTTTTAAACAAGAGCTCTTTCGGACATCAACAACCGAGTAACGCCTTTCGTGTATCGCCGTGTATCAGGGCGCTGCATCCGCATACAGCCATACAAAACCATCACTTCACGGATACAGCCCGGATACACCACTGGGGCCAAATAGACCTGTCAAAGCGAGATGCACAACGCACCTCGCCACCAGGTTCATCACCCCTTGTGGTACGACCAATAGTGGTCCAGCCACGCCATTGATCCGGAGTATCAACATGTCTCGTATCCAGTCGAACAAAACCCGTATTGGCCTGCTCGCAGTTGCACTGGTCGGCGGTATCAACTTCGCCTCCACCGCGTTCTCCGCCGAAGCCTTACCGCAAGGCTACCAACTGGCCGCCGCGGAGAAGACCAGCGAAGGCAAATGTGGCGAAGGCAAATGCGGCGCCGAAGCCAGCGCCAAGAAGACCCAGGCCGAAGGCAAGTGTGGCGAAGGCAAATGCGGCGCCGAAGCCAGCGCCCAGAAGACCCAGGCCGAAGGCAAGTGCGGTGAAGGCAAATGCGGCGATGCGTCTTTCGCACGCACCGACGCCGACCACGACGGCCGCGTGTCGCTCAAGGAACTGCTGACCGTGGCCCCCAAGGGCACAGAGGAATTCAAGGCGATGGACACCAACGGCGACGGTTTCCTGTCCGAGGGTGAGGTGTACAAGTTCCGCACCAACCAGTTCACCTCCAACGGCAAGAAAGTACCGACTGAGCTGTTCACCAAGTTGAGCCAGGCTAAAGACTGATCGGCCTTAACGAAAAAACCCCTTCCTGTGCTGTCGCGCAGGAAGGGGTTTTTGCGTGGGCATTACCGGTTTGGTTGTCAGGTGCGGAATTGCCCTGCACTTGACCACCGGTTGCATCGGATTTGATCAGCTGGCTTTGTAACCGTGACCGGCAGAGAACGGCCAAAAGCTGACGGTGGCTACAGGCAGAAATCGACCCATAGCGGACTCTGACCAGCATTTGGTTAAGGGGGGCTTTAGCCCGTCCCATTGAGCGAAGTGAACGATTTGAACCAGTTGTTATGCATGTTTTACTAGCCGTTTCTTTAAATGATACAGGTTAGTCCCAATTGGGCGATCCTCAAGAACACCATAAATCTCATATCCATGCCGCTCATAGAACTTTTTAGCATCAACGGTTTTTAAGAATGCAACTACTGCTCCATTGTTGGCACCAATCGCTTCTGCTTTTTCCAAAAGCATAGATCCTACTTTTTTACCGCGATGAGATTCCTTAACCCAAAAGGTGTCAATTTCTAAGCCATCCCAGTAACAATTACAGCTTATTGCACCGATGTAGTCGCCTACTTCATCGTGTGCAACCACCATAAATATTTTATCTTCCGATTCTGGTGGCAGATTTGGATATTGAATTCGAAGATATTCTGAAAACCTATTATTCAGAACTGCTTTATCCTTTTCTGTTGGAGAACCCAATACATCAATCTTGATTTCCATTTTATTGCTCCTTAAATTCAACTTTTAGATGCCGAACGGCTTTTGGCATAACATCCCATGTTCATGCGTAATCCATTGAGCAATCAAAAAATCGACATTGTAAACGCGACATCAAGAAAGGTGAAAGCGACATATTACTTAGCACATGACTGACGTGTTAGCTGCGTGTCCATGGTCTGCTTTTGGCCGTTTTCTGCCTCTCGCCAAAGGCAGTACTCGACCAGTGCCAGACCTTGAGATCGTGCCGCAGATCTGCAAGAACGGACTATGCTCTGGGGGCATCAATGTCAGTTGGGCTGGGGGCTGTCTCTGCGGTATGTCGGTGCAGCAGATCCAGTTCACAACGGCAATCAATCTCCGGTGAGTCCTACAACGCCTGCATTCAAGCCATGAAGAGAAACATGACTTGGCGTTTCTGTTTTTCAGTTGACTGAGCGCGACTAAATCGTGGAGTGAACCCACCATGTCCTTGGACCATAAACTGTTTGTTGGCGTCGCACTGACATACCTGCTACTCGGCGGTTGCACCTCCCAAGTCACTGAACGCGAGCAATATTCGGGCTTCCTGTCCAGTTACAACAACCTGCAAGAAGTGACCACCGCCACGGGTGAGAAGGCAATGCGCTGGGTGAGCCCGTCGTGGAACCCGAATGCGTATGACACCATAGCGTTCAGAACGCTGGAGTTTTATCCCTCGCCCAAACCCAATGAGCAGGTCAATCAACAGACGCTGGCCGACTTGCAGGACTTCATGTCCAGAAAGGCCAAAATCGTGCTGGGACAGAAATACCAGAGGGTGTCTAACGCCGCCGCCGCACCGGCCAGGTCACGCCCCCTGATTCTGCGGGCGGCAATCACTGGCGTCAGCGCTTCGAACGAAGGTATGAAGTGGTATGAAGTGATGCCGATTGCGGCCGTTGTCGGAGCGACACAGGCAGCTACCGGTCACAGGGATCAAGACACTAATCTATTTGTTGAAGCCGAGTTCATAGACGCAAGAACCAATCAAACAATGGTCAAAGTGGTGCGTAAGGTATTCGGCAACCAGCTAGAGAACGAAAGTCAGAAAATCACCACCAAGGACTTTAAAGACGCTATTGAAAAACTGAATACCGATCTCTGGACGTTCATCCACAGCTGACCGCTAATGAACTTTCAGTTTCTCTCTCCTCTTGCGTCCTGTCAGCCGATGCGCGCCCCTGTATATGTTAAGGCGGCGATCCGACTTGCCCGCGATCACGACGACACACTGGCCGCTTCACGCCTTAACCCAACGCTGCCGACTCCAACTACTCAACCCATCAACCGCAAACACCAGCACCAACATCGCCAATATCACCGTACTCGCCTGAGCCTCCTGAAACAGACTAAGACTCACATAAAGCATCTGCCCCAACCCCCCAGCCCCAACAAAACCCAGCACACTGGCCATCCGAATATTGTTCTCCCAGCGGTACAAAATGTACGCCAGCAACTGCGGAAACAGGTTGGGCAGTGTGCCGTAGCAGAAAGCCCAAACCACATTACCGCCCTGCAAACGAATGGCTTCAGCCGGTTGCGGCGGGGTGTTTTCCAAGGCTTCGGCGAACAGTCGACCGAGCACCCCGGTGGTGTGCATCGCCAGTGCCAGGGTCCCGGCGTTTGGGCCGAGTCCGGCGGCCAGCACCATCAACGCCGCCCACACCAGTTCGGGAATGGCGCGCAGGGCGTTAAGCACAAGTCGTGATGCGCTCTGCAACGGCCAGCCGAATCGCCCGGCCGCTGGCAACGCCAGGAGCAGGCCGAACACCGCCGCGAGCAGGGTGCCCAGGGCTGACATGGCCAGGGTTTCCACGGCGCCTCGGCCGATGGCTTGCAGATGGCCGGCGCTCAGGTCCGGGCTGAGAAAACGCAGGACGTAGGCGCCCATCTGTTGCAGGTTGCCGCTGCCGGTCAGTTCGCCGAGGTCGATGCCCAGGTAGCTGAACGAGGCGACGACCGCTGCGCCGATGCACAGGATGAGCAGCAGGTTGATCAGGCGATTCATGCGAACCTCCAGCGCAGCAGGCGGCTGATCTGGTCGGCGAACAGCACCAGGACGAAAAAGGTCAGCAGCATGCTCGCCACTTCACCGCCGGCGAACATGCGCAACGACAGGTCGATCTGCTGGCCCAGGCCGCCGGCGCCGACGAAGCCCATCACCACGGAGGCGCGGATCGCGCATTCCCAGCGATACACGGTGTACGACAGCAATTCCGCCGCGACATTGGGCAGGATGCCGTAGCAGAACGCGGTCAATCGACCGCTGCCGGCTTGCAGCAGGGCGTGGGCGGGGCGCTGGTCGACCGACTCGAAGATTTCCGCGTAGACCTTGCCGAGCATGCCGCTGTAGGTGATGGCGATCGCCAGCACCCCGGCGGTCGGGCCGAGGCCGACGGCGCGCACGAACAGCAGGGCCCAGACGATTTCCGGCACGCTGCGCAGGAAGATCAGCAAGCCTCGCACCGGCCAGCGCAGCAGCCGGCCCAGGGCGCTGGGGCGACCGCCGCGCGAAGCCGCCGACAGCGACAGCGCGCGGCTGGCGAGCAGGCCGGCGGGCACGGCCAACATCAGGGCCAGGGCCATGCCGGCGGTGGCGATGGCCAGGGTCTGCAACGTGGCTTGCCAGAGTAACTCGAGGAACTCTTGGTCATGGGCGGGGGGCCAGAAGGCCGAGACGAAACGGCCCATCTCGCTTTGGCTGTCGTCCTTGAACAGCACGCCCAGGTCCAGCTCGCTGAAATGGATGCCGGGCCACAGCAGGGCAAGCGCTAACAGCGTGAGCAGCAGACGAGGAAGGGTGGCCGGGTCCCGCGTATCGCGCGTCAGCATCGGGGAATCTGCAGGCTCAAGGGCGCCACCGGAGCGGGCGGCGATTGCAGTTGCTCGTTGGCGTAGAGCCTGTCGAGCAAATCGTGGTCGACTTCGCTGGCGGGAAGGTCGAACAGGACCTGGCCGTCACGCAGACCGATGATGCGCGAGAAGTGCGTCAGGGCCAGTTCCACGGCATGCAGGCTGGCGACCAGGGTCACCTTGTGTTCCCGGGCGTGGCGGCAGAGGATCGACAGGGTGTGCCCGGCCAGGACCGGGTCCATCGCCGACACCGGCTCGTCGGCCAGCAGCACTTCGGGGGCCTGGTACAGCACTCGGGCAATGCCCACGCGCTGCAACTGGCCGCCGGACAATTGCTGGCACTGGGCGAACAGCTTGTCGCCAAGATCGAGTTTGAGCAGGGCCGCCCGCGCGCCAGGCACATCCACTGGATGCAAAAGGCTCAGCAGGCTTTTGGCAAAACCCCATTGGCCCAGTTTGCCGGCCAGCACCGCGGTGACCACGCGCTGGCGCGGTGGCAGTGGTGGCGCCTGATGCACCAGGCCGATGCGTGCGCGCAGTTGCTGACGTCGACGTGCGGAGAGGTGCCAGGCTTGTTCGCCGAGCACCTCGACCGTGCCGCTGCCGGGGCGCAGGGCGGTGGCGAGCAGGTTGAGCAGGCTCGACTTGCCGGCGCCGGACGGGCCGATGATTGCGACCTGCTCACCGGCGGTGATGTGCAGGTCGATCTCATTTAGCGCCAGCACGCCCGTGTCGTGGGTGAGGCTGACGCGGTTCAGATGCAATGTCATTTCAGCAGGTCGGCAGCGCGCGCGGCTTCCTCGATGCCCTTGTAGTTCTCAGGCTTGGTCGCGATGAAGCGGCTGGCGGCTTGCAGGTCCAGGATGGCCTTGTCTTCGGGTTTTGCCGGGTCGAGCGCGAGGAAGGCCGCCTTGATCTTCTCGGCCAGGGCCGGGTCGAGGGTGCCGCGCACGGTCCAGTTGTAGTCGAAGTAGGCCGGCGTGGTGGCGAAGACCTTGACCTTGTCGGTGTCGACCTTGCCGGCCTTGACCAGTTTTTCCCAGACGCTGGCATTGAGCACGCCGGCGTCGACTTTGCCGGCCTGGACCCAGGCGACGGTGGCGTCGTGGGCGCCGGAGTAGCCGACGCGGCTGAAGTAGGTTTCCGGCTTGATGCCGTCCTGCAGCATGAAATAGCGCGGCATCAAGCTGCCGGACGTCGACGACACCGAACCGAAGGCGAAGGACTTGCCCTTGAGGTCGGCCAGCGACTTGACGTTCGGGTCGGCGGTGATGAATTTGCTGGTGAACTGCGCATCCTGCTCACGCTGTACCAACGGAATGGCATTGCCGGTTTTCAGGCGCGCCTGCACGAAGGTGAAACCGCCCAGCCAGGCCATGTCGATGCGGTCGGTGGCCAGCGCCTCGACCACCGCCGGGTAGTCGGACACCGGCACGAACTCGACCTTCATGCCCAGTTGCTTCTCCAGGTATTCGCCCAGCGGCTTGAACTTGCGCAGCAATTCGGTGGGGGCTTCGTCGGGAATGGCGCTGACCTTGAGGGTGTCGGCAGCCTGTGCCAGCAGGGCGGTAACGGATAGGGTCAGGCCGACGGCCAAGGCCAGGGTACGTTTGAGCATGGAAGTTCTCCGATTCAATAGCGGAAAAATGTCGATGCGCCCCGCACACGCTAATTGCTGCACGACGCTTCGTGAGGGTAGACGAAAACGTCGGGATTATAGGGACTCTTGTGTGCCAGGCCAGCAAAACCTGTAGGAGCGAGCTTGCTCGCGATTGCGGAGTGTCAGACAGCATCAATATTGACTGATCCGCCGCCATCGCCAGCAAGCTCGCTCCTACAGTGGTTCTCTGGTGAGCACAAAATTTGTGTATGACAGAAATTTAAATGTGGGAGCGGGCTTGCTCGCGAAAGCGGTATATCAGTCACATCGATGTTGGATGTGCCGCCGTCTTCGCGAGCAAGCCCGCTCCCACAGTGGATTTCTGGTGAACATAAAATTTGTGTATGACAGAAATTTAAATGTGGGAGCGGGCTTGCTCGCGAAAGCGGTATATCAGTCACACCGATGTTGGATGTGCCGCCGTCTTCGCGAGCAAGCCCGCTCCCACAGTGGATCTCTGGTGAACAGCCCATTTTTGTACGACAGAAATTCAAGTGTAGGAGCGGGCTTGCTCGCGAAAGCGGTATATCAGTCACATCGATGTTGGATGTGCCGCCGTCTTCGCGAGCAAGCCCGCTCCCACAGTGGATCTCTGGTGAGCAGCCCATTTTTTGTACGACAGAAATTCAAGTGTAGGAGCGAGCCTGCTCGCGAAAGCGGTATATCAGTCACATCGATGTTGGATGTGCCGCCGTCTTCGCGAGCAAGCCCGCTCCCACAGTGGATCTCTGGTGAACAGCCCATTTTTGTACGACAGAAATTCAAGTGTAGGAGCGAGCCTGCTCGCGAAAGCGGTATATCAGTCACATCGATGTTGGATGTGCCGCCGTCTTCGCGAGCAAGCCCGCTCCCACAGGTTTTGCGGTGTTACTCAATTCTGGTGATTTACATCTTTGCCAACGCCTGCGCCAGATCCGCACGCAAATCCTCCACATCCTCAACCCCCACCGACAACCTCACCAACCCGTCGCCAATTCCCAGTTCCGCACGGGTATCCGGCGGGATGGTGGCGTGGGTCATGATCGCCGGGTGTTCGATCAGGCTTTCCACGCCGCCCAGGCTTTCGGCCAGGGCGAAGATCTGTACGTTCTCGAGGAAGCGTTTGGCGCCGGCCAGGTCGCTGTTGAGGTCGAGGGCGATCATGCCGCCGAAGCCGCGCATTTGCCGTTGCGCCAGTTCGTGTTGCGGGTGCGAGGGCAGGCCGGGGTAGTAGACCCTTGAGACTTGCGGTTGGCGTTCCAGCCACTGCGCCAGGTCCAGTGCGTTGCTGCAATGGCGTTCCATGCGCAGGGCCAGGGTCTTCACCCCGCGCAGGGTGAGGAAGGCATCGAAGGGGCCGGCGATGGCGCCGACGGCGTTCTGCAAAAAGCCCAGGCGCTCGGCCAGTTCAGCGTTGTCGCCGACCACGGCGATGCCGCCGATCACGTCGGAGTGGCCGTTGAGGTATTTGGTGGTCGAGTGCAGCACGATGTCGAAACCCAGTTCCAGCGGGCGCTGGATCCACGGGCTGGCGAAGGTGTTGTCGGCCACGCAGATGATCCCGCGCGCGCGGCAGGTGCGGGCGATGGCGGCGAGGTCGGTGAGGCGCAGCAGCGGATTGCTCGGGGTCTCGACCATGACCATGCGGGTGTCGTCTTGCAGGGAGGCTTCGAACGCCGCCAGGTCGGTCAGGTCGACGAAGCTGAAGCGGTGTCCGGCGCTGCGCTGGCGCACCTTGTCGAACAGGCGGAAGGTGCCGCCGTACAGGTCGTTGCCAGAGACGATGTGCGAGCCGGCGTCGAGCAGTTCGAGCACCGTGGAAATGGTCGCCAGCCCCGAGGCGAAGGCAAAGCCCCGGGTGCCGCCTTCGAGGTCGGCCACGCAGCGCTCCAGGGCAAAGCGCGTCGGGTTGTGCGAGCGCCCGTAGTCGAAGCCCTTGTGCACGCCGGGGCTCTGTTGCAGGTAGGTGGAGTTGGCGTAGATCGGCGGCATCAGCGCCCCGGTGGTCGGGTCCGGCACTTGCCCGGCGTGGATCACCCGGGTGGCGAAGCCCTGTGGCGGGGCGTTTTTGTCCTGTTGACTCATGGCAGGGATCTCCGCAAATGGTTGAGCATGTCGGTTCGGGTAATCAGGCCGTGGAAGCCCGAGGCATCCTGGATGATCGCCACCAGGCCACGGCCCAGCTCTGCCTCCAGTTCCGCCAGCGTGGCGGCGGGGGACAGGGTTTGCAGTTTGTCGGTCATGGCGCTGGCCACGGTCTTGCGGAAGTGCGCAACGTCTTCGTGTACGCCCAGCAGGATGTCGGATTCGTCGATCACGCCGACCAGTTGCTGACCCTTCACCAATACTGGCAGTTGCGAGACGTCCGCCAGGCGCATGCGCTGGAACGCGGTGAGCAGGGTGTCGTCGGGGCCGACGCTGATCACCCGGCCATCTTCGAAGCGCCGCGCGATCAGGTCGCGCAGGTCGCCGTAGTGCTTGCGTTGCAGCAAGCCCTGATCGTTCATCCACTGGTCGTTGTAGACCTTCGACAGGTAACGCGTACCGGTGTCGCAGACGAAGCTGACCACGCGTTTCGGCTGGGTCTGTTCGCGGCAGTAACGCAGGGCGGCGGCCAATAAAGTACCGGTCGACGAACCGCCGAGAATGCCTTCGGCGCGCAGCAACTGGCGGGCATGGTCGAAGCTTTCCTCGTCGCTGATCGAATAGGCGTGGCGCACGCTGGACAGGTCGGAGATCGACGGAATGAAGTCTTCGCCGATGCCTTCCACCGCCCAGGAGCCGGGGGTGGGGAGGGTGCCACTGCGGCTGTATTCGGCCATCACCGAGCCGACCGGGTCGGCCAGGACCATTTCCAGGTCCGGCTGCACCCGTTTGAAGAAGCGGGTCAGGCCGGTGAGGGTGCCGGCCGAACCGACACCGACGACGATCGCGTCCAGATCGTGCTGGGTCTGCGCCCAGATCTCCGGCGCGGTGCTGCATTCATGGGCCAGGGGGTTGGCCGGGTTATTGAACTGGTCGGCGAAGAACGCATCGGGAATTTCCGCCGCCAGCCGCGCGGCGACGTCCTGGTAGTACTCGGGATGACCCTTGCCGACGTCGGAGCGGGTGATGTGCACCTCGGCGCCCATGGCCTTGAGGTGCAAGACCTTCTCGGTGGACATCTTGTCCGGCACCACCAGCACCACCCGGTAGCCCTTGGCGCGGCCGACCAGGGCCAGGCCCAGGCCGGTGTTGCCGGCGGTGGCTTCGACGATGGTGCCGCCGGGTTTGAGGCGGCCATCGCGCTCGGCGGCATCGATCATCGCCAGGCCGATACGGTCCTTGATCGAACCGCCGGGGTTCTGTGATTCGAGTTTGAGAAACAGCGTGCACGGGCCGGTATCGAACCGGCTGACGCGCACCAACGGTGTATTGCCGATCAGTTCGAGCACGGCAGGGCGGGAATTGGTAAGCATGTCGTCACTTCCTTGCGCTAATTCGCACTGGGTGGACAGCGGCCTGCAATGTGCCATCAGGCGTCAATCACAGGCATTGCATCGCTAGGACCATAGGCCGGGATCCGGCCACCCGCAACCTCGCACAGCCGATCGGTCGGCTCGACGCTTTTTCCTCGCCAGCAACCACAAAAAACATAATTTCGCTAATCCCCGGCTCCGAACAGAATGCGGCCAACACCCTGACACCGATAGCCGTAGCAGAAGCACAACAGTGATCAGAATCGAGGCGGCAGCCATGACCGACCTGAATCAAACCACCTTTCAGAAGTGCACAGCCATGACAGTTGATAAAACCGTAATTGATACGCTTGTTGTTGGCGCCGGCCAGGCCGGCGTGGCCATGAGTGAACACTTGAGCAAACTCGGTGTGCCCCACCTGGTGCTGGAGCGCAACCGTGTTGCCGAAGCCTGGCGCACCGGCCGTTGGGATTCGCTGGTGGCTAACGGCCCGGCCTGGCACGACCGCTTCCCGGGCTTGGAATTCGACGGCCTGGACCCGGATGCCTTCGCCGGTAAAGAACAGGTGGCTGCGTACTTCGAAGCCTATGCCCGTAAATTCAATGCGCCGATCCGCACTGGCGTGGACGTGAAAAAAGTCGAACGCAATACCGATCGTCCGGGGTTCACCGTTGAAACCTCCGAGGGCGTGATCGAGGCTCGCCATGTAGTGGTCGCCACCGGTCCGTTCCAGCGTCCGGCCATTCCGCCGATCGCCACGGATATCGCCGGCATCAGCCAGATTCACTCCGCTCAATACTACAACCCGCAGCAACTGGCCGAAGGCGCGGTGCTGGTGGTGGGCGCCGGCTCTTCGGGCGTGCAGATCGCCGATGAACTGCAACGCTCCGGCAAGCAGGTCTACCTGTCGGTGGGCGCCCACGATCGTCCGCCGCGCGCCTATCGCAACCGTGATTTCTGCTGGTGGCTGGGGGTGCTCGGCGAGTGGGATGCCGAGGCCATGCAGCCGGGCAAGGAACACGTGACCATCGCCGTGAGCGGTGCCCGTGGCGGCCACACCGTGGACTTCCGCCGCCTGGCCCATCAAGGCATGACCCTGGTCGGCCTGACCCAAGCGTTCAATGGCGCCGTGGTGAGTTTCGAAAACAACCTCGCCGACAACATCCGCCGTGGCGATGAAAACTACCTGGCGCTGCTCGACAAGGCCGACGCCTACATCGAACGCAACGGCCTCGACCTGCCGCTGGAACCGGAAGCGCGCGCCATGCTGGCCGATCCGGACTGCGTGACCCAGCCGATCCTTGAACTCGACCTGGTCAAGGCCGGCGTGACCACGATCATCTGGGCCACCGGTTACTCCACCGATTACAGCTGGCTGAAGGTCGACGCCTTCAAGGACAACGGCAAGCCGCAGCACCAGCGCGGCGTGTCGGCCGAGCCGGGCGTGTATTTCGTCGGGTTGCCGTGGCAGTCCCGTCGTGGCTCCGCGTTCATCTGGGGCGTTTGGCACGACGCCAAGCACATTGCCGATCACATCGTTAAACAGCACACCTATTTCAACTATCGGGATGCGACCCAGCGTCAAGCCGACGCCGCCCGCGCACCTCTTCAGAAAGCCAGCCTCATGGGAGTTCGTTGATGCCTACTCATACCCGCATCCGCATGTTCAACACCAAAGACACCTACCCGAACCAGACGCTCGACAACGACCTGTGCCAGGCCGTGCGCGCCGGCAACACCGTGTATGTGCGTGGTCAGGTCGGTACCGATTTCAACGGTCAACTGGTGGGCCTCGGTGATCCGCGCGCCCAGGCCGAACAGGCCATGCGCAACGTCAAGCAATTGCTCGAAGAGGCGGGCAGCGACATGAGCCACATCGTCAAGACCACCACTTACCTGATCGACCCGCGCTACCGCGAGCCGGTGTACCAGGAAGTCGGCAAGTGGCTCAAGGGCGTGTTCCCGATTTCCACTGGCCTTGTGGTCAGCGCCCTCGGCCAGCCGCAGTGGCTGATGGAAATTGATGTGATCGCTGTCATCCCTGAATAAGGAATTCGCCATGACTTTTTCCATCGTGGGTCGCTGCGCCGAGACCGGCCAGTTGGGCATTGCCATCAGTTCTTCGAGCATTGCCGTCGGTGCGCGCTGCCCGTGGCTGCGTGCCGGTGTCGGCGCGGTGTCGAGCCAGAACATCACGCTGCCGGCCCTTGGCCCGCAGATCCTCGATGAACTGGCCAACGGCTCGGCACCGCCCCAGGCGCTGGACCACTCTTTGACCCGCAACGGCTACAGCCAGTATCGCCAGGTCGCGGTGGTCGATGCCCAGGGGCGCACGGCGGTGTTCAGCGGCAACCATGCGCTGGGCATCAATAACGCCGTGGCCGGTGACCAATGCGTGGCGGCCGGCAACCTGCTGGCCAACAGCGGGGTGATCGAGGCGATGGTCGCGGCGTTCGAAAACAGCGAAGGCTGCCTCGCCACCCGACTGATGAACGCCTTGCAGGCCGGGCAGGACGCCGGCGGCGAAGCGGGCGCGGTGCACTCGGCGACGCTGTCGGTGGTCGGTGACCTGACCTGGCCGATTGTCGACCTGCGGGTGGATTGGGCCGATGAAAACCCGATTGGCGAGCTGGGCAAACTGTGGACGGCCTACGAGCCGCAACTTCAGGATTATCTGACCCGCGCCCTCAATCCGACCCTGGCCCCCGCGTATGGAGTGCCCGGCGATGAGTGAGTTGCGCAGCCGCGCCATGCTCGCGCGGTTGATCGGGTTCGCCACGGTCAGCCGCGACTCGAACCTTGAGTTGATCGAGTTCGTGCGCGACTACCTGCGCGAGCTGGGCGTGGATTGCGAACTGATCTACAACGCCGAGCGGACCAAGGCCAATCTGTTGGCCTCGGTCGGCCCGAGCGTGGCCGGCGGCATCGTGCTGTCCGGTCACACCGACGTGGTGCCGGTGGACGGTCAGGCGTGGACGGTCGAGCCGTTCTGCCTGAGCGAGGCGGGCGGCAAGCTGTATGGGCGCGGCACCGCGGACATGAAAGGTTATCTGGCCTCGGTGCTGGCGGCGGTGCCGATGTTTCTCGCCAGCCCCTTGAAGCGCCCGGTGCATTTGGCGTTTTCCTATGACGAAGAGGTCGGTTGCCTCGGCGTGCGCGGCTTGCTCGAAGTGCTGCCGCAACGCATCCCGGCACCGGCCTTGTGCCTGATCGGCGAGCCGACCGAACTCAAGCCGGTGCTCGGCCACAAGGGCAAGCTGGCGATGCGTTGCCACGTGCGCGGCGCGGCCTGTCATTCGGCCTACGCGCCTTATGGGGTCAATGCCATCGAGCAGGCCGCGCGCCTGATCGGCCGGCTGGGTGACATCGGCACCACCCTGGCGCGCCCGCAGTTGCACGACAAACGCTTCGATCCGGCGTTCTCCACCGTGCAGGTCGGGGTGATCCAGGGCGGTACGGCGCTAAACATCGTGCCCGCCGATTGCCGTTTCGATTTCGAGATCCGCGCCTTGCCGGACTTCGCCCCGCAAGTAGTCGTCGACGAGTTGCAGGACTACGCCGAGCAGACGTTGCTGCCGGCCATGCAGGCCGTGGACAGCGATACCGGCATCCGCTTTGAAAAAATCTCGGCCTATCCCGGCCTGGCGACACCGACCGACAGCGCCGCAGCCCGACTGATTGCCCAACTGTGCGGCAGCGACGAGTTCAGCACCGTGGCCTTTGGCACCGAAGGCGGGCTGTTCGACCAGGCCGGTATCCCGTCGGTGGTCTGCGGTCCCGGCAGCATGGACCAGGGGCACAAGCCCGATGAATTTGTCAGCGTCGAACAGATGGCGGCCTGTGACCGCCTGATGGATCGCCTGGCGGCTTACTTGAGTGAATCCGAACACCCATAACAACAACGGGCCACAAGGCCCGAGGAAGCGATCCATGTCCAGATCCTTGCGTTGCAGTGTTCCGTTTGCCCTGGCGTTGTTGAGTGCCAGTGCGTGGGCGGCCCCCCAGGACCTCACCGTGATTTCCTTCGGTGGCGCGACCAAACAGGCCCAGGATAAGGCCTATTTCCAGCCCTTCAACGCCAGCGGCGCGGGCAACATCATCGCCGGTGAGTACAACGGCGAGCTGTCGAAGATCAAGGCCATGGTTTCGGCCGGTCACACCAGTTGGGACGTGGTGGAAGTCGAAAGCCCCGAGTTGTTGCGCGGCTGCGAGGAAGGCCTGTTCGAGAAGCTCGACGCGGGGCGCTTCGGTGATGCGGCGAACTTCGTGCCCGGTGCGCTGACCGAATGCGGGGTGGCCACTTACGTCTGGTCGATGGTCATGGCCTTTGACCAGAGCAAGCAGGCCAAGGCGCCGCAGTCCTGGGCGGACTTCTGGAACGTCGCCGACTTCCCGGGCAAGCGCGGTTTGCGCAAGAGTGCCAAGTACACCCTGGAAATCGCCTTGCTGGCTGACGGCGTCAAGGCGGATGACATCTACAAGGTCCTGAACACGCCCCAAGGCGTGACGCGGGCCTTTGCCAAGCTCGACCAGATCAAGCCGAACATCCAGTGGTGGGAGGCGGGCGCCCAGCCGGCGCAATGGCTGGTGGCCGGTGACGTGGTGATGAGCGCGGCCTACAACGGGCGGATTGCCTCGGCGCAGAAGGAAGGCATGAAGCTGAGCATCGTCTGGCCGCAGAGCCTGTACGACCCGGAATACTGGGCGGTGGTCAAGGGCACGCCGAACAAGGCGCTGGCGGAAAACTTCATCGCGTTTGCCAGTCAGCCGCAGACGCAAAAAGTCTTCTCGGAAAACATCCCTTACGGCCCGGTGCATCGCCAGACCCTGCCATTGCTGCCCAAAGCCGTGCAGGAGCAACTGCCGACCGCCGAAGCCAACCTGGCCGGCGCCCGAGCGATGGATGCGGAGTTCTGGGTCGACCACGGCGAAGAGCTCGAACAGCGCTTCAATGCCTGGGCTGCGCGATAACTCAGCCAACACACACACCCTTGTGGGAGCGGGCTTGCTCGCGAAGGCGGTATGTCAGCTGAATAGATGTCAACTGACACTCCCTCTTCGCGAGCAAGCCCGCTCCCACAAAAATCCCGGTTGGTCGCAAGTTTTGCAGTCAACCCTTTACCCCTGTAGGAGCGGGCTTGCCCGCGAAGAGGCCATCAGATCCAACATCTTCGTTGGCTGACACGCCGCCATCGCGGGCGAGCCCGCTCCTACAGGTTTCTCGGTTGTGCGCAATATTTGTGGTCAACCCTTTACCCCTGTAGGAGTGGGCTTGCTCGCGAAGAGGCCATCAGGTCCAACATTGAAGTGCCTGACAAACGCAGAACCCTGTAGGAGCGGGCTTGCTCGCGATGAGGCCATCAGATCCAGCATCTTCGTTGGCTGACACGCCGCCATCGCGGGCAAGCCCGCTCCTACAGGTTTCTCGGTTGTTCGCAAAATTTGTGGTCAACCCTTTACCCCTGTGGGAGCGGGCTTGCTCGCGAAGAGGCCATCAGATCCAACATCTTCGTTGGCTGACCCACCGCCATCGCGGGCGAGCCCGCTCCTACAGGGGTTTTGTCTTTGGCTTGATTTTGTCTTTAATTGGTTTTTCCTGCTGATAAATAGCCATTACCGCGCAATATTTTTTAACGTTTAAAGGCACAAATTAACTAATTTTCCTCCCGCTGCTCTTTGTCCATGATCGCCTCCTACAAGAAATGCGCCGTTCCGTCCGCGCACACCGAAGTACGAACACGTACTCATCCTTGCCTTGGAGTTCGTCATGTCCACCACCGCTTCATCCGCCCCGCTCATCGAGAAACACACGATCGGGTACGTCCCTCCTGAGGATCGCCACGGAAAGGTCAAAGATCTGTTCACCCTGTGGTTCGGCGGCAACATCGCACCACTGCCCATCGTCACCGGCGCGCTCGGCGTGCAGCTGTTTCACCTGAACCTGGTCTGGGGCATTGTCGCGATCATCGTCGGCCACCTGGTCGGCGGGGTGCTGATGGCGCTGCACTCGGCGCAAGGCCCGCAGATGGGCATTCCGCAGATGATCCAGAGTCGCGCGCAGTTCGGTTCGCTGGGTGCGTTGCTGGTGGTGGTGATTGCCGGGGTGATGTACATCGGCTTCTTCGCTTCCAACATCGTCCTGGCCGGCAAGTCGTTGCACGGCGTGGTCGAGAGCGTGCCGGTGTCGGTCGGCATCGTCCTCGGCGGCCTCGGCTCAGGGATCATCGGCATCATCGGCTACCGCTTCATCCACGTGCTCAACCGCATCGGCACCTGGGTGCTGGGCCTGGGCATCGTGCTGGGCTTCGGCTACATCCTGACCCATGTGCAGACCGACGACTTCCTCACCCGTGGCAGTTTCAACATTTCCGGCTGGCTGGCCACGGTGTCGCTGGCGGCACTCTGGCAGATCGCATTCGCGCCCTACGTGTCCGACTATTCGCGCTACCTGCCCAAGGACGTGAAAGTCAGCTCGACCTTCTGGGCGACTTACCTCGGCTCGTCGCTGGGCTCGATCCTGTCCTTCGTGTTCGGCGCCGTCGCCGTGCTGGCAACGCCGGTGGGCATGGACACCATGGACGCCGTGAAGCTCGCCACCGGTGCCATCGGCCCGTTGATGCTGGTGCTGTTCCTGCTCAGCGTGATCAGCCACAACGCCTTGAACCTGTATGGTTCCGTGCTCTCGGTGATCACCTTGCTGCAAACCTTCGCCCACCGCTGGATTCCGACGGCACAGAGCCGGGCGGTACTGTCGCTGATCATCCTGGCCGGTTGCTGCGTGGCGGCCATCGGCGCCTCGGCGGATTTCATCGGGCACTTCGTCGACCTGGTGCTGGCGTTGCTGGTGGTGCTGGTGCCGTGGACAGCGATCAACCTCATCGACTTCTACGCGATCCACAAGGGCGACTACGACATCGCCTCGATCTTCCGCGTCGACGGCGGCATCTATGGCCGCTTCAACCCGCAGGCACTGCTGGCCTACGCGATCGGCATCGTGGTGCAGATCCCGTTCATGAACACGCCGATCTACACCGGTCCCGTGGCGGTGCATATCGACGGTGCGGATCTGTCGTGGCTGGTCGGCCTGATCGTGACCACGCCGCTGTACTACTGGCTGGCGAACCGCGACACCGCTTACCGTCGCCGGCAGAACATGGCAGGTGTGATGACGGGCAACATGTAATGACGGTTGGAACAGGCGTACCGCGTTGAAAGGATTGTGTAATTGGCGATAGCTGTTTTTCAGGCGTATGGCTATGCTCAGCGAGTTTGCCAAACGCCAATGATAAACAACCACAGTGAAGCCATGAGCCAATCAGACACGCGTGCGACTGTTCTAGCGCTGTATCCAGAAGACTCCCGCGAGGCGGCGGCATTGCTCAAGCAGGCAGTGCCGCTGATGGTTCGTCACAACATTCCGCCCAATCCGGTGCACTACGCGCTCTGGTACACCTACAGCAAAGGCCAGGAGCCGGAGCTCAACCGGCACCTGGACCGGGTGGTCAACGACTTCGATTACTTCCCGCCGGAGTCCGCCACCAAGCTGTTTCGCGAGTACATCATCCGCGATGAGCTGGCGGACGCCCGTTCCGGACAGCAGGACGCGATCAACCTGGTCGACGACATGGAGCGCGATGTTTCGCGCAGCGTGAAGGGCAACCAGAATTTCCAGGCCAGCCTCGGCCAATACCTGCAAATGCTCGAAGAACCGGCCAGCGAGCGCTTGCCGAGCATCCTGATCCAGCTGCAACAGAGCACCCAGCTGATGCAGAGTCAGCAGGAGCACTTCCTCTCCCAGTTGCAGTCCGCGCAGCATGAGATCAAAAGCCTGCGCGACAAGCTGGAGCGCGCCCAGTTGGCGGCGACCCTCGATGGCCTGACCGAATTGCTCAACCGCAGCACCTTCAACCGCAAGCTTGAGCAGGCGATGAACAGCGCGCCAGCAGGCGTGGCGCTGGTGATGCTGGATATCGACCACTTCAAGCAATTCAACGACCAGTACGGCCATCCCCTGGGCGACCGCGTGCTTCAGCATGTCGCCCAGGTGCTGCGCGATTCGCTGCCCGGCGAAGCGTTCGCGGCGCGTTATGGCGGAGAAGAGTTTTGCGTGGTGCTCAAGGATTGCCCGGACCTGGCGGCTGCCGGCGTTTTTGCCGAGCGCCTGCGCCTGAAAATCCAGTCGCTGCGGGTCAAGGCCCGGAGTACCGACACGGTGCTGGATACCATCACCGCGTCGTTCGGCGTGGCCCATGCCCAACCCGGCGACACCCCGGAAAGCCTGCTGACCCGCGCCGACGACGCGCTGTACCAGGCCAAGCGCAACGGGCGAAACCAGGTACGGCAAGTAACCACTTAAAGGACGAACCCCCCAGCCCCTGTGGCGAGGGAGCTTGCTCCCGCTGGGCTGCGCAGCGGCCCAAAAACCGGATCAATCAGGTAGCACCGAGCAAACAGGGTTTGCGACTGCTGCGCAGCCGAACGGGAGCAAGCTCCCTCGCCACGGGTTGTTTGTTGCTCATTCCATCCGCCGTTTAGCCGAGGATGAAGTAGACCTTGCGCACCGTGGTGAGGTTTTCCCAGGTGCCGTTAAATCCGCTGGCGACCACGAAGGAATCACCGGGGCCGAATGTGCGCGCGACGCCCTCGGCATCGGTCAGGCGCACCGTGCCTTCGAGAATGTGACACAGCTCATCGTAATCGCACTGGCAACGCTCGCGGTGCGGTCCCGCCTCCCAGATGCCGGCCACGGCGTTTTTCCCGGGCGCCACGAAGTGCCGCCAACTCTTGCTGCGATAAGGCGCGTCGACCACGGCCGGGTCGTTGATTTCGGTTTCACGGGGGACAAGGTCGCTGGCGAAGTCGATGACGTGCCGGGGCAGGGCTGTGGACATGGTGGTCTCCGGATCAGGAATCGAAGCCGATGCCAAAGGCATCGAAGGTCTTGAGCAGCAGGTCGCGGTGACCGTCGCGGTCTTCGCGCGCCAGTGAGCGTTGGGCCAGTTTCACGCCGACATAACGCAAGGGTTCGGGCGGAAAGCGGAAGGGCGCCTTGGAGGTCATCAGCAGCTCGGTACGCTCGGTGCGCTCGCCGGCCAACAGGTCGAGCATGTTCAACGCGGCGAAGCGGCTGGCGGACACCCCTTGCCCGGTGAAGCCCAGGGCATAGGCGACGCGGCCCTGGTGCTCGCAACCGGTGAACATCGTGGTGCGTGCGGAGGTGTCGATGATGCCGCCCCAGGCATGGCTGAAGCGCACATCGCGCAGGGCCGGGAAGGTCTGCTGAAACTGCTCGGCCAGGCGCTGAAAGCTTTGTGGGCGCTGGGTCAGGGCCTCGTCGCGGCGCCCGCCGAAATGGTAGATGGCGTCAAAACCCGCCCAGAGAATGCGGTTGTCGGCGGTCTTGCGCAGATAGTGGAACTGGTTGCCGGCGTCGGCGATGCCGTAGCGGCCGGTCCAGCCGATGGCTGCCAGTTGTGCATCGCGCAGTGGCTCCGTGACCAGTGAGTAGTCATAGACCGGGATCACGCTCGATGCCAGATGGCCGAGCAGCGGCGGGGCGATGTTGGTGGCGAGGGCGATCTGCCCGGCGATGATTTCGCCATTGGCTGTGCGCAGGCGCACGTTGTCCTTGTCCGCATCCAGTTGCAAAACAGGGCTGTTTTCGAACAGTTGAATCCCTTGTTCCAGGCAGACACGGCGCAGTTCGGCAGCCATTTTTGCCGGGTTGAGCAGGGCGTAATTGGGTTCGAACAGACCGGCCGCGTAGGCCGGGGAGTCGAGTTTCTCTGCCAGTTCCTTGCCTTCGAGCCACTGGCAATCGATGTCGAACCGGGCATAGTTGCGTTGCATCGAACGCAGCCCATCGACCTGCCACGGCTGCGTCGCGACGTTGAGTTTGCCCTGGCGTTCGAACTCGACCTGCATGCCGAAGCGTTGCAGGTCGACGGCCAGCTCATCGAGGTTCTGCCGGCCCAGGCGAATCAACTGCTGCGCTTCATCCGGCCAGCGCTTGAGCGCGTTGGATACCCCATGGGAGATGCTCGGCGCGCAGAAACCGCCGTTGCGTCCGCTGGCCTCACCGCCGCAACGGCGCGCCTCGATGATCGCGATGCTCATGCCCGGGTTGCGCTGGCGTGCTAGCAGCGCCGTCCACAATCCGGTGAATCCGCCGCCGACCACCGCCAGGTCGCATTGCACAGTGCCGGTGACGGACGGTGCGGCAGGCGGTGGGGTGACGGTGTCCTGCCAGAAGGGATGGGGCAGGACATGGTCAAGCGCATCGAGATGCGATGGGGCATTCATGCTGAAACTCCGGCGTGTGTCGGGCAGCGACGATGGCGCTCGCTTGCCCGATGGTTTTTGTTGTTTTGGCTAGAGGTCGAGAATGGCGCGGGCGGCAATCTCGGTGCCGCGGGTCGCCTGCATGCGCTCGCTGAACGCGGTGAGGCGTTGTTTCATCGCCTGGTCGGCCAGCAGCTGTTCAAGCGCGGCGGGCAGCGCGGCCACGGGATCGGCAAAGCGCGGCAGGTAGCGGCCGACGCCGACTTCCTCGGCGCGGGCGGCGTTGTCGTGACCGTCCCAGCAATAGGGAATGATCAGCGACGGCAGGCCGAAATACAGCGCTTCGCAGAAGCTGTTGTTGCCGCCGTGGTGGATGAACACATCGCACTCCTTGAGCACCGCCGGCTGGGCAAACCAGCTGTCCAGGTACACGTTGTCCGGCACGGTGGTGTACATGTCGCGGTAGGCGCCGACGTTGACCAGGAAGCGATAAGGCAAGGTTTCGATCGTGCTGATCAGGCGCTTCATCATCCCGGTGTCGGCGGCGCCGAGGCTGCCGAAGCTGAGGTAGATCAGCGGCGCGTCGTTGTGCCGAGGAAAGTCCGGGACGATGTACGGCGCTTCGCGGCGCACACAACCGTCGAGGTAGACGTAGCGCTGCGGGTCCAGCGGTTGCTGGCGTTCATAGCGCACCGGTGTCGGCGACAGCAGCAGGTTCAGCCACGGCGAATCGGTGAGGAATTGTCCCGGTGGGCACGGCGCGGTGCCGTTACTCAGGAGAAACTGCGAAAAGCGTTCATGGGCCGGTGCGACAGCCTTGAGGTACTGCTCGGTGTAACCCTCGCAGGCCTGGGGGTCACTGGCCAGGCACCCGGACAGGTACGGCGGAACGGCGGCATCCGGCAGTTCGGTTTCGACGCAGGACACCACTCGCACCCACGGGCAGCCGGCGTTGGCGATGGCCGGGAACATCACCACGTTGTCGAGCACGATCACGTCCGGCTTCAAGCGGCTGAGCAACTGCTGCAGCGGCTTTTCCGACTCGATGGCGGTGTCGATGATCGCTTCCCAGGCCGGCGCCACGTAGCTGTCGATCTGTGCCAGCGGGGTCTGGTCGAAGTACGGGATGCTGCGCTCGATGAAGCGCTCCCAGTAGTGCTGGTGTTCCGCCGCCGACAACGGGCTCACTTGCGGAATCGGGTATTCGTCGAAACCGTATTCGGCGAACAGCCCCTGGAAATGCTCATGACAGATGAACACCGGCTTGGCGCCCAGTTCACGCAGCGACTGAGCGATACCAATGCAGTTCAAGGCCGCGCCGAAACTGGCTTCCGGAAACAGGGCGATCAGTTTTTGTTTTTGCATGGCGAGGGACTGTCCATGGCGGGTCAGACCCGCCGCTCCTGAAGGTGTTTTTGATGCTGTCTTATTTTCAAAAAAAAATCATCATGTTTTTTCGAATCGGTTAGCGACGCCCGAACAGATGACTTTGCGGGATGCCACGGTTGGCGGTTTGCGGGCGTTGCGCGGCGCTCAGGCGCAGGTGCAGGCGCAGCAGGTCGGCGGCGATCTCCATCTGCCCACGCTCGATCTGCGCAATGATCTGCAGGTGCTCGCGCAGGGCTTCCTGCAGGCGGTGCACGCTCACCGACGGCAGCAGGTTCGGCAGACGGCGCAAGCCTTGGTGCTGGAGCAGGGCGTCGCTGATGAAGCGGTTGCCGCAGCTCTGGGCCAGCAGTTCGTGGAAGCTGATGTCCAGCTCGCGAAACTGCTGCAGATCGAAGTCTTCGACGGGGCGGGCGAGCAGGCCTTGCATGGCGCTGCGCAACAGCGCCAGGCGTTGCGGGTCGGCATTGAAGCTCGGGCTGAGCAGGGCTTCGGGCTCGAGGATCAGGCGGAATTTCAGGCTTTCTTCGAGGGCGGCGAGGCTGTTCAGTGATGGGCGAAACAGCCAGGACTGGCCGGGGCCGCGCTCGATGGCCTGGCTTTCGCTCAATTGCTGCAGGGCTTTTTGCGCCGCCGGCCGGCCGATGTCGTAGCGGCGCATCAGTTCGCTGATGCTGATGCTGTCGCCCAGGCGCCCGGCCATGCGGTCGCGCAGAACCGAGGCGGCCAGTTCTTCTTCCTCGGCTTGCGGCAAGGCGGCGTTGAATGCCGAGCCAGCCGGGGATGCCAACAGGGTGTAACCCTTGCCGGCCTCATGGCTCAGTAGATTCTCTTCCAGCAGCACTTTCAGTGCACCGCGAATCAGCGTGCGCGAGACCTGGAACGTGCGGGCCAGGGCCTGTTCGGCCACCGGATCGCCGGCCACCAGGCCGCTTTCCTGGGTGTGCTCGAGGATGCGCCGGGCCAGTTCGAGGTGATTGGTGCGCGGTTTTTTTTCGGCTGTCGTGCTCAAGCGTCTTTTCTCGTTGTGAACCGCTGTGGGACTCAGTTGCTCATCTTATGTCATGCGCCGGTTGGACGTCAGGCCGGAAAAAATGCGTTGACATCTTTTGATACTGGTCCTAATTTCTAAAAAAAAACACCAGCAATCGTTTCTCGTTTTGCCGTACTGCCTTCGAACACAACAATAAACAATCGTCGGGTGAGTATTTATGAGCAAGCTGAATGATCTTCTGTGCGCGGGATTGGCCGTTTCCCTGGCGATCGCCTCACAGGCTGCAAGTGCAAAAGACATGGTGATTTCCATCTGGGACGGCTACATGGCCCCGGATGCGCTGGAGAAGTTCAAGGCTGCCAGCGGTGTGGACGTCGACAAGGCGCTGCACGCCACCAACGAAGAAATCATGGGCAAGCTGATGGCGTCCGGTGGTGAAGGTTACGACGTGGTGTTCGTCTCCTCGCCGTTCGCCGAAGTCCTGCACAAGCAGGGGCTGCTGGCGGACATCGATCCGGTCAAGGTCCCCAACCTGAAAAACCTCTACCCCGAAGCCACGCACCTGGAATATGACCAGGGCAACCGGTTCTCTGTGCCTTACACCTGGGGCACCACCGGCATCTGCTACCGCTCCGACAAGGTGACGCCGGCGCCGCAGAGCTGGAACGAGCTGCTCAATCCGAGCGATGCCCTCAAGGGCAAGGTGACGATGCTGGCCACCGACCGCTGGATGCTCGGCGCCGGTTTCCTCGCCAAGGGCTGGTCGGTCAACGACAGCGACCCTGCGCAAATCGCCGCCGTTCGCGACCAGTTGATTGCCACCAAAAAACGCATTCTGGCCTTCGACGACACCACCTTCTATTCCAAGCTGGCCTCTGGCGAATCACTGATGGCCCACGCCTGGGACGGCTGGTGCAACTACGGCACGCAAGCCAACGCGGCGATCAAGTTCGTGGTGCCCAAGGAAGGTTCCGACCTATGGGTCGACACCATGGTCGTGCTCAAGAGTTCCAAGCACCAGGACGAAGCCTTCAAATTCGTCAACTTCATGCTGGCCAAGGAAAACCACGTCTGGGTCGCTGAAAACATCCTCTACAAAATCCCCAACCAGGCGGCCATGGCCGGGCTGTCCGCAGACCTGCTCAAGCAATACCCCAACCTGACCATCGCCCCGAGCGAGCTGGTGAAGATGGAGCAATTGCGCGACCTCGGCGGCACCACGCAAAAGGCCTACACCCGCGCCGTCACCGAAATCATGGCGGCGCAGAACTAACGCCGCATCGATTCGAGGCATGCCCGGCATGCCTCGCCACGCTCGCAAGCCGCCTCTGTCCTGAGGCGGGAGGATAGGGTTAATGAGTGCTTTGCATGCTGACAGGCGTCTGTCGGCCTGGCTTCTTGCGCCCGGCTTTGGCTGGCTGCTGATGTTCCTGGTGATTCCGTGCCTGCTGGTGCTGGTCTACAGCTTCGTCGAACGCGGTGCCTATGGCGGCATCGACTGGTTGTTCACCTGGGAAAACTACCAGCGCGCATTCGATCCGCTGTACCTGGGCATCCTGCTCAAGTCGGCGAAGATCGCCGGGCTGGCCACGCTGTTCGCGGTGCTGATCGGTTACCCGGCGGCCTATGCGATTGCCCGGGCGCCACGGCGGCGTCAGGCGGTGTATCTGTTTTTGGTGATGCTGCCGTTCTGGAGCAACTACCTGATCCGCACTTACGCCTGGATCGTCCTGCTCAACCGCGAAGGCCTGATCAACCGCCTGCTGCAAGTGTTCGGCTACAGCGGTGAACCCATCAGCCTGCTGTACACCGAGTCGTCCGTAGTCCTGGGGCTGGTCTACAACTACATCCCCTTCGTGATCCTGGCGATTTTCTCCTCGCTGTCACGGATCAACAACGAACTGTGGGATGCCTCCAAAGACCTCGGCGCCTCGGGCTGGATGACCTTCCGCCGGATCATCCTGCCGCTGAGCGTGCCGGGTATCGCGGCGGGCGCGGTGTTTGTCTTCGTGCTGAGCATCGGCAATTTCATCACGGCCGACCTGTTGGGTGGCAAGCAGGTGCAGATGGTCGGCAACCTGATCTACTCGCAATTCCTCACGGCGCGGGACTGGCCGTTCGGTGCGGCGCTGAGCTTCTTCCTGATCGCGATCATGTTGATCCTGTTGTTCATCCAGGCCCTGGTGGTCCGTCGTGCAGAAGGGGCGCGCTCATGAGTCAGCCACGTTCTGTCAGCGCCACCGTGCTCGGTTCGCACCTGGGGCTGGTGTACGCCTTCCTTTATATACCGATCCTGGTGTTGATCCTGCTGTCGTTCAACAAGTCCGGTTTGCCCACCGCCTGGGGCGGCGTCTCGCTGAAATGGTACGCGGCGCTGGCGCACAACACGGCGATCCTGTCGGCGGCGCTCAACACCCTGATCGTTGCCTTGTCGGCGACCTTCATTGCCTGCGTGCTCGGCACCTTCCTGGCGCTGGGCATCGAGTTGCGCCGCAAGGACAACCACAAGGGCCAGGTGGTCGACACCTTGCTGATGGCGCCGATGATCATTCCCGACATCGTGCTGGCGATCGCGCTGCTGAGCTTTTTCAACCTGCTCAAGGTCGGCCTCGGGCTGCACTCGATCATCATCAGCCACGCCGTGTTCAACATCGCCTTCGTCTGCGCGGTGGTGCGCACGCGGCTCAAGCACTTCGACTATTCGATTCTCGAAGCCTCGATCGACCTCGGCGCGGGCTGGTTCACCACCTTGCGCCGGGTGCTATTGCCGGTGATTTTCCCCGGCGTGCTGGCCGGCGGTTTGCTCTCGTTCACCCTGTCGGTGGACGAATTCATCATCGCCTTTTTCAACTCCGGTTCCGGCCAGGCCTCGACCACGTTGCCCATGCAGATCTACGCCATGATCCGCTTCGGCGTCACCCCGGAAATCAATGCTCTGGCGACGCTGGTGATGCTGGTCAGCATCACCGCGCTGCTGGCTTCGCAGCGTCTCAACAAGGCTCCTCGCACCCATGAATAACTCATCTGCGGTACTGATCCTGGATAAGGTCAGCAAATCTTATGGCAACGGCCTGGCGGTCAACGAGGTGTCGCTGAGCATCCGCGAGAACGAGTTCTTCGCGCTGCTCGGGCCGTCCGGCTGCGGCAAGACCACGCTGTTGCGCATGCTCGCCGGTTTCGAAACCCCCAGCGGTGGCTGCATCTATCTGGACGGCAACGACATCTCGCCGCTGCCGGCGAACAAGCGGCCGCTGAACCTGATGTTCCAGTCCTACGCGCTGTTCCCCAACATGACCGTGCGCAAGAACATTGCCTATGGCCTGGAGATGGAGCGCCTGCCGGAGAGCGAAATCCGCCGGCGGGTCGATGAAGTGCTGAGCACCGCGCAGCTGGGTGAACTGGCCGAACGCAAGCCCGATCAACTCTCCGGCGGCCAGCGTCAGCGGGTGGCGCTGGCCCGGGCCCTGGTCAAGCGACCACGGGTGTTGCTGCTCGACGAACCCTTGGGCGCCCTCGACAAGAAGCTGCGGGAAAAGATGCAGCTGGAACTCAAGCGCCTGCAACACGAGAGCGGCATCACCTTCATCATCGTCACCCACGACCAGGAAGAAGCCCTGGTGATGTCCGACCGCATGGCCGTGCTCGACGGCGGCAAGGTCTGCCAGTGCGGCAGCCCGACCGAGCTCTACGAAAACCCCAACAGCCGTTTTGTCGCCAACTTCATCGGCGTCAGCAACCTGCTCGAAGGCGTGCGCTCGGGCCAGCACTCGGTGCGCGTCAACGGCCAGGAACTGCGCGTGGAAACTGACGCGCCGCTGGTGAGCGGCCAGGCCGTTGCCGTGGTGGTGCGCCCCGAGCGCCTGCAAGTGCTGACGGAGCAGGGCGGCGAATGCGCCAATCAGGTCAGCGGCAAGATCGTCGAAGTCGCCTACCACGGCCTCGACACCAACCTGCACGTGCAGACTCCGCTCAGCGACAAACCGCTGATCGTGCGCGTGCCGTCCTCACAGTTCGAATTCGCCCATTTTGCAATCGACACGACCATCCGGCTGGGCTGGCAGGCCCGGCATGCCCGCGTATTGACGCGCTGAACAATAAAAAGACCAGGCAGGAGCAGCACTCGATGAAACAGAAAGTGATCGCATTCTTTCCGGAAGCCGCCTACGGCCCGGCGCTGAACTCAGTCGGTATCGCCCAGGCCTGTGAAGCCATGGGGCACAAGGCGGTGTTCTTGACCGACCCGGGCATGAGCGGTGTCTACGCCGGTTATGGTTTTGAAGAGCACATGGTCAACATGTCGGCGCCGATGCCGGCCGAGGAGATGGCCCGCTATTGGGTCGACTTCATCAACGGCCACATTCCGAACTTCCGCAAGTCGCCGCTCGAGCAGATCGACAACTACGTCAAGGAGTGCTGGGCGGCCATCGTCGAAACCGCCAAGTGGGCGCAAAAGGACCTGCCGGCGGTGCTGGACAAGGTCAAGCCGGACCTGATCTGCGTCGACAACGTGATCCTGTTTCCGGCGATCAAGCAGTACGGCAAGCCGTGGGTGCGGATCATTTCCTGCTCGGAGAACGAGATCGAAGACCCGGATATCCCGCCGCACCTGTCGGGCATGAGCATCGATGACAAGGCCGGCCACGCGCAGTTTCGCCAGCGCTTCGAGGAAGTGGTCGGGCCGATCCACGAGGACTTCAACCAGTTCCTCCAGGCCCATGGCGAGCAGCCGTATCCGCTGGGCACCTTCTTTGAAACCTCGCCGTTCATGAACCTGCTGCTGTACCCGGATGCTGTCAAGTTCGACCGCCGCCATCCGCTGCCGGCCGAGCGTTTCCATTACCTGCAGGGTTGCGTGCGCCACGACACCCCGTACGAGATTCCGCAGTTTCGCGCGAACAACGACAAGCCGTTGCTGTACGCCAGTTTCGGCAGCCTCGGTTCCGGCGATGTCGAGCTGCTCAAGCGCCTGATCGAGGCGGTGGGCAAGCTGCCTTACCGGGCGCTGTTCAACGTCGGCGAGCACCTTGATGAGTACCCGGACCTGCCGGACAACGTGCAGATTTCCAACTGGTTCCCGCAGCCGTCGGTGATTGCCCAGGTCGACGCGGTGATCCACCACGGCGGCAACAACAGCTTCACCGAGTGCCTGTTCTTCGGCAAACCGGCGATCGTCATGTCCTACGTCTGGGACGGCCACGACAACGCCATGCGCGCTGAAGAAAGCGGCCACGGCTTCAAGCTCGACCGTTATGAGTGGAGCGAAGAACAGCTCGCAGAAAAACTCCACGCGTGCCTCAACGACGAGGCGATGCGCCAACGCCTGCAGCGCACCAGCGTGCAGATGCAATCCCGCAAGGGGCCGCAAGACGCGGCCGCGATTCTCGACAAGGTGCTCAACGATGCCTGATTCATCCACCACGGCGGGTATCACGCCGTACCTCGAAGCCGTCAGCAGCCGCACCGACCTGGTGGACTGGGGCGTGCAGAGCGACGCCGTCGAAGGCGTCTCGCATTCCAGCGGGCGCTTGCTGTTCAAGGGGCCGAACAACAGTCCTGAAACCGGGTTGTGGGTGTGTACCCCTGGGCGCTGGCGGCTGTCGATTCCCCGGGACGAGTTGTGCCATTTCATCGCCGGGCACGCGACCTACCGCCATGACAACGGCGAAGTGATCGAGGTGCGTCCCAACACCCTGGTGCTGTTCCCGGCCGGATGGACGGGTGAATGCGACGTCCGCGAAACCCTGCGCAACGTTTACATGCTGGCCTGAACTTTGTAGGAGCCGACTTGCTGGCGATGGCGGTACGTCGGGCGACATATGTGTCGACAGTCCCGGCGCTATCGCCAGCAAGCCGGCTCCTACAGGTCCGAGAATGACAATTTACTGGAGAAAATAAATGACTACCCCGTTTCTGTACGACCCGCTGAGCATCACCGACGTCAAGGATTGGGGCGTGATCCCGACCATGCTTGAAGGTGAATCCCGTGTTTCCGGCGTGGTGCTGCACAAAGGCCCCGAAGGCCAGTCCGAATGCGGCATCTGGATCTGCACCCCCGGCAAGTGGTTCTGCCATGTCACCAGCGACGAGTTCTGCCACTTCCTCGAAGGTCGCTGCACTTACGTCCACGAGTCCGGCGAAGTGATCGAGATCAAGCCAGACACCGCCGCCTTCTTCCGCAAGGACTGGAAAGGCGTGTGTACCGTCCACGAGACCGTGAAAAAGGTCTACATGATCCGGTGACTGCCATGACAGATGCACTGGCGCAATTGCCAACCCGTGAGGACCAGCGCGCCGCCTTCCTGGCTCGCGCCGGTTTTGCCGGGGCCTTGCTGGTCGCCTTGCCGGCGGATGCTTCGACCCGGCGTTATTTCCGCCTGGACGGCGCCGGCCTGTTGCTGATGGATTCGCCGCCACACAGCGAACCCATCGGCCCGTTCGTGCGGATCGCCCGGCAGTTGCAGAGGCTGGGCCTGTCCGCGCCGGCCTTGCTGGAAGTGGACGAGGTGGCGGGGCTGGCGCTGATCGAGGATTTTGGTCACGACACCTACACCCGGCTGCTGCTGGCCGGGCATTCGGAGTCGGCGTTGTATCACCTGGCGGTCGATACGCTGGTGGCGTTGCATCGCGCAGCGCCCGCCGCGGAGCTGGCGCCTTACGACGAGCAGCGACTGGCGGCCGAGTACGCGCTCTTTATTGATTGGTACGTGCCGCTGTTGATCGGCGAAGAGGCGGCACTGGCCCTGCGCGATGAGTATCTGGCGCTGTTCGCCGACGCTTGCCGCGACGTCGCACAGCGCCGCGAAGCCCTGGTGCTGCGCGACTTCCACGTCGACAACCTGATGCTGCTGCAAGGCCGCGAAGGCGTCGCGGCCTGTGGCTTGCTGGATTTCCAGGACGCGCTGGCCGGGGCGGCGGCCTATGACTTGATGTCACTGCTCGAAGACGCCCGTCGTGATGTGCCGGAGGCGCTGCGGGTGGCCCTGATCAGCCATTACCTGTTGCAGCGCCCGGAGCTGGATGCGCCGGGTTTTCTCGAAGATTACCGGCGCCTGGCTGCCCAGCGTCACGCCAAGGTGCTGGGGATTTTCGTGCGCCTGGCCGGCCGGGACGGCAAGCACGGTTACCTGGCGCACTTGCCGCGCACCCTCGGTCTGTTTATCCGCGCCCTGGACGCCGAGGCCTTTGCGCCGCTGCGCCAGTGGCTTGACCGGCACGTGCCGGGCTGGCGTGCGGAACTGCCCGCCGAGACCCTGGCGACATTGCGTGAAACCCCTTATCGATTGGTTCAAGGATCATCCCATGGCCACGTTCAACACTGACATTGCATTGCGCTTCATCAATTCCGAGTTCCTGCCGCTGACCGATGGCCGCGTGCGCGAGGTGCTCGACCCGGCGACCCTGCAAGCGGTCGGGCAAGTCGGCGTGTGTGACGATACCGATGTGCAAGCTGCCATCGACGCCGCCACCGCCGCGCAAAAACAATGGCGCGTAGTGGATGCCAAAAGCCGCGCCGCGCGCCTGCATCAACTGGCCAATGCCATCGAACAGAACCTTGCCTGCAACCGTGAAGTGGCGCGCCTGATGACCCTGGAAATGGGCAAGCCGTTTCCCGAGGCCATGGGCGAGTTGGCCAACTGTGCGCCGATCTTTCGCTACTACGCGGAAATGGCCCGGGACGATGCCGGCAAGGTCGCCGGCACCACGCAGATCGGTTCCTTCCAGCATGTGCGCTACGAGCCCTATGGCGTCAGCGTGCACATCATGCCGTTCAACTTTCCGATCCTGCTGATGTGCTGGACGGTCGCCGCGTCGCTGGCGGCGGGCAATGCCTGCATCATCAAGCCGGCGGAAGCCACGACCCTGTGCACCCTCAAGTTCATGGAGCATTTCACCGCGCTGTTGCCGGGGCTGGTGTCCTGTGTGCCGGGCGATGCAGTCACCGCGCAGTTGCTGGTGCAGTCGGCGCAGACTCACGCGGTGGCCTTCACCGGCAGTGTCGCGGCGGGTAAAGCCGTGGCCGTGGCCTGCGCCGAACGGATGAAACCTTGTGTGATCGAGGCTGGTGGCAGCGATCCGCTGATCATCTCCAGGCACGCACCGCTGGATGTCGCGGCGGCGGGTGCGGTGACGGCTGCGTTCCACCTCAGCGGGCAGATCTGCACGTCGGCCGAGCGCTTCTATGTCGTCGACGAGGTCCATGACGAATTTGTCGCCAGGTTCGCCGAGCGTGCCCGTGCCTTGCGCATCGGTCATGGCCTGGAGCGCTCGGAGATCGGGCCGATGGTCAGCGAGGCGGCGCGCAACAAGGTCATGCGCCTGGTCGACGACGCCGTGGCCAAGGGCGCGAAAGTGGTGTGTGGCGGACGGATTCCACCCGGGCACAACGTCGGCTGGTTCTATGAACCGACCATCCTCACCGGCGTGACCGGCGACATGGCGATTCTTCAGGAAGAGTGCTTCGGCCCGGTGGCGGCGATCTGCCGTGTCAGCGATTTCGACGAGGCGGTGCGGTTGGCCAATGACTCGCCGTTCGGCCTTGGCGCCTCGCTGTTTTCCACCGATCTGGCCGAAGCCATGGAGGCTGCCGAGCGTCTGGAAGCGGGGATGGTCTGGGTCAACAATCCGCTGATCGACAACGATGCGTTGCCGTTCGGTGGCTGGAAAATGTCCGGCCTTGGGCGCGAGCTCGGGCGTCAGGGGCTGGAAGCGTTTCGCCGCTCGAAAATGGTCATCATCGACCACCAGCCGAAAATCCAGGACTGGTGGTATCCGTATGCCGACGACGTTTTCTATCGCGATCCGGCCTGAAGCCGGGATGCACACAGGAGGATCGCGATGAGCGACAACATTGACTGGCCGACGCTGGCGGTGATTCTGGCGGCCGGGCAGGGCACGCGCATGCGTTCGCCGTTGCCCAAGGTCTTGCACCCGGTGGGCAGCCGGCCGCTGCTCGGCCATGTGCTGGCGGCGGTGGAGGCGGCGGGCATCGAGCAGCGAGCGGTGGTGTTGGGTGCCGGCGGCCATCTGGTGGCCGAGTACCTGGATCAGGTTGCACCGACGGCACGGGTGTTTACCCAGCACGAGCAACTGGGCACGGCCCATGCGTTGCTGGCGGCACGGCCGGCACTGGAGGCTCACGAGCAGGGTTGTGTGCTGGTGCTGTTCGGCGATTCGCCGTTGATCACCGCGCAGACCTTGAACCGTTTGCGTCGGGCACTGATCGACGGCGCAGCGGTGGCGGTGGCGGGATTCCACACACAGCATCCGGGCCCTTACGGGCGCCTGCTGGTGGAGCGGGGGCGTTTACTGGCCATCCGCGAAGCCAAGGACGCCAGCCCGCAGGAGCTGGACATCAACTTCTGCAACGGCGGCGTCATGGGCCTGCGCGCCGACACCTGCCTGTGGTTGCTCGATCGCATCGGCAACCGCAACGTCCAGGGCGAGTACTACCTCACCGATGCGGTGGCGGTGGCCAACGAGGCGGGGCTGACCGTGACTGCCGTGGAAGTGGAGGAAGCCGACGTGCTCGGGGTCAATGACCGCGAGCAATTGCAGGCCGCCGAACAGCTGTACCAGCAGCGTCGGCAGCGCAGGATCAAGGAGTGTCCCTTGGGTGACTACCAACGGTTGTACATCGGCGGGGAGTGGGTCAGCCCGGTTCAACGCGGTGTTTTCGACACGCTCGATCCGAGTGACGAGACGGTGCTGGCGCGGGTTGCCTCGGCGACAGCCGAGGACATCGACCTGGCCGTGGCCGCGGCGCGCAGGGCGTTTGACGAGGGTGACTGGCCCCGTTGGTCCGGCGCGCGACGGGCACAGGTGCTGAGAAAGATCGCCGAGGGTATTCGTGTCCGTCAGGACGAACTGGCCGCCATCGAAGTGCGCGACAACGGCAAGCCGCTGCCGGAAGCGCTTTGGGACATCGCCGATACTGCCGGGTGCTTCGACTTCTATGCGGGGCTTGCCGAGCAGTCGGATCAACACAGTGAACGGTCGATCGAGGTGCCGGATGCGCGGTTCACCTCATCGGTGATCAAGGAACCGGTGGGTGTGGTCGCCGCGATCATCCCGTGGAATTTCCCGATGCTGATGGCCTCGTGGAAAGTTGCCCCGGCACTCGCGGCCGGTTGCACCGTTGTGCTCAAGCCCTCCGAACTGACGCCGCTGACAGCCCTCGAACTGGCCGGCATTGCTGACAGGGCAGGGCTGCCGGCCGGGGTGCTGAATGTGGTCACGGGCTTGGGTCGCGAGGCGGGAGCGCCGCTGGCCGAACACCCGGATGTCGACAAGATCGCCTTCACCGGCAGCGTGCCGACCGGGCGCAAGATCATGCAGGCCGCCGCCAGCGAGATTAAAAATATCAGCCTGGAACTGGGCGGCAAATCGCCCTTCGTGATCTTTGCCGACAGTGATCTTGAGGCGGCGGTGGAATGGATTCTGTTCGGCATCTTCTGGAACCAGGGCCAGGTCTGTTCAGCCACTTCGCGGGTGCTGGTGGAACGCGGGTTGTACCCGGCGCTGCTGGAACGCCTGATTGTCGCGACCGAGCAGATCCGGATTGGCCAGGGTTTCGACACGGGTGTGAAACTCGGGCCGCTGGTCAGCCAGGGGCAACTGGACAAGGTGCTGGCGGCCATTGCCGCCGGCCAGGCCGAGGGTGCGCGACTGGTTTCGGGCGGTGTGCGGCCGGGTTATCTGGAAAAGGGTTATTACCTGACGCCGGCGATTTTCGCCGATGTTCCCGAAGACAGCGCTTTGTGGCGTGAGGAGATTTTCGGACCGGTCGTGTGCCTGCGCGCCTTCGACACGGAAGCCGAAGCGCTGCACCAGGCCAATGACTCACCGTTCGGCCTGGCGGCGGCGGTCATGTCCCGGGATATCCCGCGCTGCGAACGGGTCGCTCGCGGCTTTCGCGCCGGCATTGTCTGGGTCAACTGCTCGCAGCCGACCTTCGTCGAAGCGCCGTGGGGCGGCTACAAGCAGAGCGGGATCGGTCGTGAGCTGGGCGAGTGGGGCTACAACAACTACCTGGAAACCAAGCAGATCACCCGCTACAACGGCGAACCTTGGGGGTGGTATCTGAAGTGAGCGCCAAACCGGCCGACCTCGAAACAGGGGGGCGTCACTCTATTTTCAGCGTGGACGCGGTCCCTTGTAGGCGCTGGCTTGCCAGCGATGGTGGTTAACGATGACGCGTACAAACTGGATAAACGCGGCGCACTAGAGCCCATCGCCAGCAAGCCGGCTCCTACAGTTTGGCGTTGACATTATTTCGGCTAGGACGCGGTCCCTTGTAGGAGCTGGCTTGCCAGCGATGGTCGTTAACGATGACGCGTACAAACTGGATAAACGCAGCGCACTAGAGCCCCATCGCCAGCAAGCCGGCTCCTACAGTTTGGTGTTCACATCATTTCGACTCGGACGCGGTCCCCCTCGTACGAACTGGATAAACGCGGCGCACTGGAGTCCATCGCCAGCAAGCCGGCTCCTACGGTTTGGTGTTCACATCATTTCGACTCGGACGCGGTCCCTTGTAGGCGCTGTCTTGCCAGCGATGGTCGTTAACGATGACGCGTACGAACTGGATAAACGCGGCGCACTGGAGTCCATCGCCAGCAAGCCGGCTCCTACGGTTTGGTGTTCACATCATTTCGACTCGGACGCGGTCCCCCTCGTACGAACTGGATAAACGCGGCGCACTGGAGTCCATCGCCAGCAAGCCGGCTCCTACGGTTTGGCGTTGACATTATTTCGGCTAGGACGCGGTCTCCTGTAGGAGCTGGCTTGCCAGCGATGGTCGTTAACGATGACGCGTACGAACTGGATAAACGCGGCGCACTGGAGTCCATCGCCAGCAAGCCGGCTCCTACGGTTTCCCGGGATTGCGTGAAGAACCAATTTTTTCCTGATTTGTGCGCCAATGGAACTGAAAACCATTCTGACACTCGAAGTCTTTACGGGCGAAGCGGGTGTCGTAATGGTGACGCATTCGCAATGAGCGCCCTGCATGGCTGTAAAGTCGGGAGGGTGGCATGGAAGATCGCGCGATGTTCAAGTTCGTTGCAGGTTACCTGCTCGTATGCGCACTGCTGGCATGGGCGGTGGCCCAGGCGTCTCCGTGGATTGCCTCGCACCTGCTGCTGAACTGGATTCTCTAGCGCCGCAAAACCCCTCGACGCCACATTCGAAAATTCCCCCTGCCTCTGCCCGCTAGCTTGCACCGTAAAGTTGCTGTCTTCTGTTTGCCCCACGTTCTCTGAACTCCGAAAAAGAACTCGAAAACCGAGCTTTTTGACGTGTTCAACGCCGGTGCCTCCGTGACCGACGGCAAGTACAAGGACTTCGTCACCTGCGACGGTCGTGACATGAGCGGTGAGGACTTCCTCTTTTCGCCCAAGTACAGCTTGCCAGCGATGGTAAACCGGATAAACGCGGCGTACTGGAGTACATCGCCGGCAAGCCGGCTCCTACAGGTATTGCGTGTCTCGACCGGTACGCGGTCCCTGGTAGGAGCTGGCTTGCCAGCGATGGTCGTCAACGATAACGCGTATAAACCGGATAAACGCGGCGCACTGGAGTCCATCGCCAGCAAGCCAGCTCTTACGGGTATTGCGTGTTTCGACCAGGACGCGGTCCCTTGTAGGAGCTGCGATGCGGCATCAGGCCGGTTCGCTGAACCGGCAACTGACCCAATTCAAGGATTGAGTCAGTTGCCGACGCTGCCGTATCAGTGGAACGGAAAGATGTAGTTCATCCAGGCGGCCATGCGCAGGAGGATCTTGCGCATCATCGCGATGTGATGGAAATGCTGGCTGTACAGCGCCGCCTGGCCGTAGGCCCCGCCCGGCATCTGGCCGGCGTACTGGGCATAGTCGGGATCGGTGATTTCAATGATCACCGGCACCCGGCCGGCCGGCGGTGAGCCGGTGAAGCCGATCAATGTGCCCGACGGTTGAATCTGGCCTTCGGCGATGACCGACACCACGGTTTTCACCTTGCCTTCAAACACCTTCCCGGGAATGCCGTCAAACGCGACTTCGGCCTCGTCGCCTTCGGTCAGGCGCAACAGGCTGTTCTGCCGCATCCATGCCGAGAAGTAATGCCCTTCGGCAGGAATGAACACCATTGACGGGCGCAGCGGCAATTTGGTCGCCATCATGCCCGGACGCAGCGAAACGTGGGTGACGAAGCCCTTGCTCGGCGCACGCACCGTGGTGTTGTCGAGTTCGTATTGCGCGTTGCCCAGTTGGGCAGTCAGGTCATCGCTGCGAGCGACCACCATATCCAGTTCCCGTTGGGTACTGAAATTACGCTTGATCAACTCGGTGATCCGCGCGCGATCGGCCTGGGCGGCAATCAGCTGTGCCTTGAGGGATTTGACCCGGTACTCGAAAGGCGCGGGGTCGATGCGAAACAGTACATCGCCTTTTTCCAGGGGCTCGTTGGTCTTCACCGGCACGTCGATCACCTGGCCACTGACCACGGGGATCACCGGGACCGAGACGAAATAGGAACGCGCCACCTCGGAGTAGGGATGGTTGTAGTTCATGGTGAAAATCAGCGCACCGATGATCAGGATTCCGCCCAGCACCGCCGTGGGCACCGTCCATTTGTTCAGGGGGATGCGGAAGATCTTGAAGATGGCAACGCAGAGTGCCGCATACGTCAGTATGAGTAATAGATCCATGGCTCAAAGGCCCTCGCCGAGATTGTCCGTTGGCAGCCTGCCCGGTGCCGTGCCCGCCGTCGCTTCGAGGCGCTCGATCCGGCCTTGCAGTTCGGCGACCTGTTGTTCGAGGTGAACCACATGGCTCTTGGGTGAATGCCCGTCACTGAACCCCCAGCCCCGGTCCTCTCGGTAGGCCATCGCCCAGATCCACAGGAACGGCCAGAGCGCGTGCAGGGTGAACAGGCTGACCCACCCGGTCGCGTGGATCGCATCCTGGTGGGGGTGGTTGCGGTGGACGGCAATTTCATAGGGGATGTCGTGGAGCAGGATGACCCCGTAGAACAGGACGAGCCCGACAAAGATCAGCAGGCCCAGTGCGAAGTAATCAAGCATGAATCGCTCCTCTAGAAGCAGGTAACGTGTGCGCATGAGTGTAGCCGTTCAATCTACACTTGACGGGGAAGCGCATCGCCAGTCCGGGCAACCGGTGCCTGGCCGACGCGTCGGCCGGTATCGTGCGGGCAGACCCGGGGGAGGTGAATTCATGACAGGCAATGATCAATTCGAGAGGGCGCCTGTACTGGATCCTGTCGAGCGCATTACCGAGGTGATCTTCGGCCTGCTGATGGCCATGACGTTCACCGGCACCATCAGCGTGGCCACGGCAGACCAGGCCGCCGAACGCACGATGATGATCGCCGCGCTCGGTTGCAATCTCGCCTGGGGACTGGCCGATGCGGTCATGTACCTGTTGCGCGCACTGGTCGAGCGCACGCGCAGGATCAAGTTGTACCTTGCCCTGCGCAATGGCACGGACGCCGCGGCCGGTCAGGCGCTCATTGCACAAGTATTGCCGTTGCAGTTCGCGACGGCGGCCGGCAGCGAAGGCCTGGAGCTGTTGCGCCGGCGGCTGCTCGAGCAGCCGCCCTTGCCGATCAGGGCCGGCCTGGGCTGGAACGACTTCAGGGGCGCCCTGGGTGTTTTCCTGTTGGTGGTGTGCTCGACCTTTCCGCTGGTGGTGCCGTTCATACTGCTCGACCAGACGGCACTCGCCATCCGCCTGTCCAACCTGGTCGGCCTCGTGGTGCTGTTCATCGCCGGCTGGCTGCTCGCCCGATACGCGGGCGCCACGCAGTGGCAGGGTGGGGTGATCATGGCCACCACGGGGGCCGTGCTGATCCTTGCGATCATTGCGCTGGGTGGCTGACACTCGGTCATAAATCAACACATTAAAGACTCGTTCTCATTTACAATTGCCCTTCCATTTACGTTGGGCAGCCCGGTATGGATGTTCTCGCCGCAATCCATCTTTATTTATCCCAGTGGGTGATCGAGCCGGTCACCCGGCAGTTCCTGGGCATTTTCGACTTCAACGGCCGACTCGGGCTATCCTTTCTCTGCATGTCTTACAGCGTCGCTTATTGCCTGTTCCGGTACCGCAAATCCCGGGGCTTGACCGACGCGCGCTCGTTCGCACAGTTCATCGGTGGCCGCCGGGTCTACCTGCACCGCTCGGCGCTGCTCGACTACCGCTATTACTTCGTGATCGCCATTCTCAAGGTCGCCCTGGTGCTGCCGATCGTCGGCCTGGTCGATCCGTATGTCTTGCGTTCAGCGGACTACATCGCGTTCTTCAGCAACCTGTGGGGCGCGCGTACGCAAGTGCAGGAGAACCTGGGGCTGACCTTTCTCTATGGGCTCGGGGTATTCCTGGTCAAGGATTTCAGCCATTACTGGGGCCATCGCGCCTTTCATTCGCGGTACCTGTGGGCCTTCCACAAAGTCCATCATTCGGCGCCCGTGCTGGTGCCGGCGACGGCCAGCCGGGTGCACTTTCTGGAAGATGTGGTGGAAAAGCTCACGGACATCATCTGTATCGGCGCCTTTGCCGGTGTCTTCTGGTACGCCTGTGGCGGGGAGATCAGCCGCTATACGCTATTTGGCGTGACCTACATGGTGTTCATCTTCAATAGCCTGGCGGCCAACCTGCGTCACAGCCATGTGTGGCTGTCCTTCGGGCCGGTGCTTGAGCGGGTGCTGAGCAGCCCGGCGCAACACCAGATTCATCACAGCGATGCGCCGCGACACTTCAACAAGAACTTCGGCATCAATCTGTCACTGTGGGACTGGATGTTCGGCACGCTGTACGTCACCCGGTCCACACCCGAAGTCATCCATTACGGCACCGGGGAGCAGGATCACGAGCGATACCTGACGCTGTGGGGTTTGATCGTCACGCCATTTGTGGACACCGCGCACAAACTTCGCTCTGCAAAAGGCCCGAATACACAGCCTGAAAGGGAATCTGATCCGTATTTTTCAGCGCAATCTGCCTCTGTAACGAAAACAGCCATCGGCCGACAATAAATCTACGGTACGCAGTTCGGGCAACTCATGGCGCCCGCTGTACCGCCAATTCATTGCGTGGGAGGCCACATGGCCAAGATGACGATTTTTCTCGGCGGTTTTCTGCTGTTGACCATTTTTATCGGTGTGCTGGCGACGATTCCGCCGACGTGATCACGCCGGCCGATTGCCGTCGACCGCCAGCCGCAGTTCACGGTAGGCCGTTATCAGTTGCTCAAGGCTGAACCCGCGATTTCTGCCGCTGGGGTTGGGCAATACCCAGACCGAGGCATTGCCGAAGTTGTTGCTTTGCAGGCCCCAGGCAATGTTGCGCTGACCGGACAGCGCGCAATACGCCGCCTTGCCCAGAAACGCCACGAAACGCGGCGCATGGCGGGCGATTTTCTGTTCGAAGCCCGCTGCGGCGGCGCTGAACTCGTGCAAGGACAACTGATCGGCACTGGCTGTCGGCCGTTCGACCACCGCAGTCAATCCGCATCGATAGTTCAAGAGAGTCCGATCGTTTTCCGGTTGCACAAGCTCCGGGGTAAAACCGGCCAGGTGCAGCGTGCGCCAGAAACGATTGCCGCGCCCGGCAAAATGGTGCCCCTGGGCGGCGGCAGTCATTCCGGGGTTGATCCCGCAGAAGATCACGGCCAATTCCCCGGCAAGAATATCCTCGAGTTTTTCACTCACCGCAGATCACTCTGACTGCATTGCGCGCCAGCGCCGTCAGTTCGGCTCGGGATTTACCGGCCCGCGCACGTATGGAAATGCTGTGCAGCAGCGACGAGGCAAGCACGGCAAGGGCCGCTGGGTCTGCGTCGCCTTTGAGCTGGCCAGCCTCTTTGGCCGCTTGTAGGCGAACCTCCAGATCGGCATCCAGCCGGCTCAAGCGGTCGGACAGCACTTCACGAATCTGCGGGTCCTCGACGGCCTCGGTGGTGGCCGTGCCGATGGCGAAGCAACCCCGGGGCTGGCCGTCGCCCGAGAAGTAAATCGACAACTGCCCCTCGTAGAAACGCTGCAAGGCTTCGGCCAACGGCAGCTCGAGGTCCGTCAGTGCCTCGTGCATGGCCGCCGCGGCGAATTCCCAATACTGCTCCAGCGCTTTGATGTAGAGCGCGTGCTTGTCGCCGAATGCCGCATAGAGGCTGGGGCGATTCATGCCGGCGGCGGTGGCGATGCTGTCGAGCGACGCGCCGGAATAGCCGGTGTTCCAGAACACCCCGAGTGCCTGCTGCAACGCTGTCTGCGGGTCGTACGCCCGAGGGCGGCCACGGCCTTTGCCCTCTGTCGATTTATTTTGTGCCATGTTGTACAAAATCCTTGTGGAGAGCTGGGTCGAGGGATATTCTTACACCATCGCACAAAATTAAGGAATCAGAAATTCCTTGATCAGGGTTTGTTGTAGCCGAGCGCGAACTGAGTGTTGCGGCGACGAAACCGACGCGCTGGGAGCGATCCTCCCGACCGCGCACGGGCTTGCTTCCTTACTGCATGCATTCTCATTCGGGCCGCTGGCGCTTGTTGCCGATGCCGGCCCGATTACCCGGCTAAAGGTGAACTCGATCATGACCAAACAGTTCGATATCCCGGCTTCACAGACCTTCGAGCAGCCTGGCCCCAACCCGGTCGGCGCACCCACCGGAAAACCGCTGAAACAGCGCTTGCGCCCCTGGCTGATGGTCGGTGTTCCCATCCTCTTCGCGGCGCTGGGTTATGCCCACCACGTGTCGGGGCAGGCGTATGTTTCGACCGATAACGCTTACGCCCGGGTGGCGAAGGCCTCGATCAATGCGCGGATTTCCGGGCAAGTGGTGGAAATCGCCGTCGAGGACAACCAGCAGGTGCACAAGGGCCAGGTGCTGTTCCGGATCGACCCGCAACCCTTCCAGATCGCCGTCGAGCGTGCCCAGGCGCAGCTCAGCGTGGCGCGGCTGCGCATCGACGGGCTCAAGGCCAGCTATCGCCAGCAACAGGCGGAACTGCAATCGGCAAAAGAGTCGGCCGACTTCGACCAGAAGGACTTTGCCCGCAAGAAAGCCCTGGTCGCCTCCGAGTTCGTCTCGAAATCGATTTACGAACGGGCCGACACCGACGTGAAAGTGGCGCGGCAACGGATCGCGTCCATCGAGCAACAGATCGCCAGCACCGTGGTGGCCTTGAACGGCAATCCAAACATCGACGCCGACAGTCACCCGACGGTACGCGAAGCCAGGGCGCAACTCGACGAGGCGCAACTGTACCTCTCGTACACCACGGTGTATGCGCCGCAGGACGGCATCGTGGCCAAGGTCGAAGATCTGCAGGTGGGCAACCACTTGAACAGTGGTGCGCCGGCCTTTGCCCTGTTGTCCGGTCACGAGATCTGGATCGAGGCCAACTTCCGCGAGACCGACGTGGCCCACATGCGCCCGGGTCAGGAAGCCACCATCCGCATCGATACCTACCCGGATCGCGTGTTCAAGGCCCACGTCACCAGCATGAGCCCGGGGGCCGGCTCGGATTTCGCCTTGCTGCCGCCGGAAAATGCGACCGGCAACTGGGTCAAGGTCACGCAGCGGGTGCCGGTACGGCTTGAGCTCGACGAAGAGGACCCGGCGCTGCCGCTGTTCTCCGGGACCAGCGCCACGGTGCGGATCGACACCCAGTTTCAAAGCCCCTGGTGGCACCCGCTCAAGGCGTTGCTGACCGCAGGTAACTCCTGATGAACACTCAATCCGTGGTAAGTCCCGGTGGGGAGGGTGCGCGCTCGCTCAGGTTCGCCGCCTTGCTGGCGACCTATATGCAGTCGGCCAACCTGCCGTTGCCGAACTCGGCACTCAGGTTGATTCAGGGCAGCCTGTCGATGAGCGACGATCAGGCGGGGTGGATTTTCACCGCGTACCTGGCCGCCAGCGCAATCAGCATGCCAATCGCGCAGTGGCTGGCCGCACGCTTTGGCCTGAAGCGGGTGTATCAGGCGGCGCTGGCGTTGTTCGTGCTGGGCTTGTTGCTTGGCACGGCAGCGACGACATCGCTGGAGTTCGTCGGCGCGCGCATCGTTCAAGGCCTCGCCAGTGGCGTACTGGCGCCGCTGTCGATGGCGATCGCGATGGAAACCTTGCCGGTGCAAAAGCGTGCAACCTTTGGCGCGAGCTGGACCGCCATCGTGCTGTTCGGCATCGTCAGCGGCCCGAGCATCGGTGGCTGGATCGCCGAGCACTTTGGCTGGCGGCCGATGTTCTACCTCAGCGTGCCGCTGTCGGCGTTCATCTTCCTGGTGATGGCGCTGTTGTTGACCGAGAAGAAAGCCGAGAAACCGCCGGCGTTTGATTTCTTCGGTTTCGGCACCTTCACCCTCGGCCTGATCAGCCTGCAAATGCTGCTCGACCGGGGTGAGCGACTGGACTGGTTCGCCTCGCCGGAGATCTGGATCGAAGCCATGGCGTCGGCGCTGGGGATCTACCTGTTCGTGGTGCATGTGCTGACCTCGAAGGTGCATTTCCTCAACAAGCGCCTGCTCAAGGACCGCAACTTCGTGTTGTCGACGGTGATCTTTTTCGCCCTCGGTTTCGTGCTGTTGTCGACCATGGCCCTGACCTCGCCGATGCTCGACGAGATCCTCGGCTATCCGCCTGACACCACCGGCGCCTTGACGATCCCTCGTGGCATCGGCCTGGTCGGCGCCTTCCTGCTGATGGGGCGGTTGCCCGAGCGCTTCGACCGGCGCTTCTTCGTCGCGGCCGGTGTCGCCATCGTGATTTATGCCAACTGGATGATGCTCGGTTATTCACCGCTGATGGACGAGTGGCCCGTGGCTGTGGCCGGTGCGATCCAAGGCGCGGGCCTGGGCATCCTGATGCCGGCGGTGAGCAAAGTCGCGTTCAGTACGCTCGACCCGGCGCTGCGCCCTGAAGGTACCGGGCTGTTCAATCTGGCCCGGGTCTATGGCAGCACGCTGGGGGTGGCGATCGTGCAGCTGTTTTTCTTTAACAACACCCAGGCGATGCACATGGCGCTGGTCAGCAACCTGACGCCGTACCGCGCCGCCACGCAGTCGCTGACCTCGGCGCCGCTGCAGGCGCTGGAAGGGCTCAACGAAATGATCACCGGCCAGGCCGCGTTCATCGCGGTCGTCGACCAGTTCAAGATTTTGCTGGTGGTGATGCTGGTGGTGAGCCCGCTGGTGCTGTTTCTTCGCAAGCCCGTTGCGGCCAATTAGTTTTCGTGGAGTTTGCCAAATGAATGCATATGCGCTGGTCCTCAACCGCTATCTGCTGCAAACCAAATTCATGGGATTGTCGCTGCTTGCATGCCTCACCGCCTGCACCGTTGGCCCCGATTACCGGGCCCCGGCGGCGAGTGCGTCGCAGCACTATGACCGGCAAGCCGAGCAGCGTCTAGCTGACGGTAATAACCCACGCATTGACCTCGGCAAGAAGGTCCGTGGCAACTGGTGGGCTGCCTTTGGCTCGCCGAAACTCGACCACGTGGTGCGTCGCGCCATCGACGGCAACCTCGATCTGCTGGCCGCCGATGCGACGATCCGCCAGGCCGCTTCTTCTGTGGCGGCGGCGCAGGGTGCGCTGTATCCGCAGGTCGATTTTGCTGCCGTGGCCGGTCGGCAACGGCTGCACAACAGCAAGGAACCCTCGATCGCCAACTTCTATGCGATCGGGCCGCGGGTAGGGTTCGACCTTGATGTGTTCGGCGGCAACAAGCGCCTTGTTGAACAGCAGCAGGCGTTCACCGAGCTGCAAACTCACCGCTACGAAGCGGCGTACCTGACCCTGACCGGCAACGTCGCCAGCCAGGCGTTGCTGGTGGCCTCCGCCAATGCGCAGATCCAGGCCGTGGAAAAACTGCTGGCCAACGACGCGAGGAATCTTGAGCTGGTGCGCATGGCCCGCAGCAATGGCAGCACCACGCAGATCGATGTGTCGCTGGCCGAGACACGGCTGGCCCAGGACCGCACCCTGTTGCCGCCCCTGGCTCAGCAGCGCGATGCCGCCCGGCATGCGCTGTCGATCCTGACGGGGAAGGGGCCGGCGGACTGGATCGCTCCCGACTTCGAGTTGAGCGAGTTTGTCCTGCCGTCGAACATGCCGGTGAGCCTGCCTTCGGAAATGGCCCACGATCGCCCGGATGTGCTGCAAGCCGAAGCACAACTGCACATGGCCAGCGCGGCGGTGGGCGTGGCGACGGCGAATCTCTATCCCCACGTCACGCTGTCGGCGTCCCTGGCGCAGGCGGCTTCGGGCAATGGCGGCGCGGCGCTCTGGGGTTTTGCTGCGGGCTTGGCCGGGCCGCTCTTCGATGGCGGCACGCTCAAGGCCGAACAACAGGCTGCCGTCGACGGCTACAAGGCGACGCTCGCCGGTTACCAACAGACGGTCATCAGCTCGTTCGGCCAGGTCGCCGACACCTTGCAGGCGATCAACCATGACGCCGAGGAACACCTGGCCCAGACCGACGCATTGCACGCGGCCCAAACCAGTCTGCAGTTGAACCAGCAAGCCTTCGCGCGAGGCGAGAACAGCATTCTCCAGGTCCTGGAAGCGGAGCGTGCCTTTGAGCAGGCGCTGCTGGGGCAGATCCGCGTGGAAACCGCGCAGTACCTCGACACCGTGCAGTTGTTCATTGCGCTGGGCGGCAACTCGGTCGGCGTCTTCGAGCAACGCGTTGCCTCCGGCGACGGGCAGAAACCTTCGTATCAATAATGGCTGCGGCCTGGAGTACTGACATGACCTATGAAGCTTTTCACGACGGGCTGCGCGATACCCGATTCCCGCTCAACCATGGGACGGTGGAGATGCCGGCGGTTGGATTCGGTACGTTGTTTCGCGATCTCGCCACCACGACTGAAGCGGTGAAGGAAGCGCTGGCTGCCGGTTTCCGCCACTTCGACTGCGCCGAGCGCTATCGCAACGAAGAACAGGTGGGTGTTGCGCTGATGGACGTGCTGGCAGCCGGTAAAGTCCGCCGCGAGGACCTGTTCATCACCACCAAACTGTGGAACACCAACCACCGTCCCGAGCGCGTCGAGCCCGCGTTCGAAGCCAGTTGCCGACGCCTGCAAGTGGACTACATCGACTGCTACCTGATCCACACGCCGTTTGCCTTTCAACCCGGTGACAACCAGGACCCGAGGGACGAGCAGGGCAACGTCATCTACGACAACGGCGTGACATTGATCGAGACGTGGCGCGCGCTCGAACGGTTGGTGGATGAGGGGCGGGCGAGGTCCATCGGGGTGTCCGATATCACCCTGGAAGCGTTGAAGGCGCTGGTCACTGAGGCGCGGATAAAACCGGCCGTGGTGCAGGTCGAGGCCCACCCTTATCTGCCGGAGTGGGAGCTGCTGGAATTCTGCAAGGAACACGGGATCATCGTGCTGGCGTTTGCGCCTCTGGGGCATGGCATGGAGCCGAATGTGCTGCAAGACCCGGTGCTCACCGGTATCGCCCGGCGCTTGCAGAAAACCCCGGCCCAGGTGGCGCTGGCCTGGTCGGTGCAACGCGGCGTGGCATTCCTGACCACCTCGGCCACGCCAAGCCATATCCGCGAAAACATCGATATCTCGACCTTGCCGCACAGGGCCATGCTCGAGATTCAACAAGACATCACAACCCGTATACGCTTCAACTCGGTGGTTGAAACCGGAGTGCCCGGATTCATTCCACGCAAGCCGTAGTGCCTGGCATCAGGGCGGTCCGTCACAGGACCGCCTACCCCTTGAGGTGACACCGATGGATGTTTTGCAGACCCTGCGCTGTTTCGCCGCGGTTGCCCAAAGCGGCAGCTTCACCGCGGCGGCCACGATGTTGGACACCACCACGACCAACGTATCCAAAGCCGTTTCCAGCCTGGAGGCCCGCCTGCAAACGCGCCTGATCAACCGCACCACCCGACGCCTGGCGTTGACCGAAGCCGGCGTACGCTACTTGCAGCGCTGCGAGCGGATACTGGAGGACATGCGCGAAGCCGATGCCGAGGCGGGTACGGCCCAGGTCATGCCCGCCGGCCGCCTGAAAATCCACGCCATGTCGGCCATTGGCAACCACTACGTGATCGGCGCCATCGCCCGCTACCGGGAAACCTACCCTTCGGTGTTGTTCGACCTGACCGTGACCAATCGCCTGCCGGATTTGCTGGAGGAGGGCTACGACATGTCGATCGTGCTGGCGCGAGACCTGCCCGATTCCGGCTTTGTCGCCCAGCGGCTGGGTATCACCTACAGCATTCTCTGCGCCTCGCCGGCGTACCTGGCAAAACGCGGGGTACCCGGCTCGCCCGGTGAACTCGACGGCCATGATTGCCTGCGCATCGTCAACACGGTCATGCCATCGGAGAACTGGGTGTTTGAAGGCCCGCAAGGGATAGAAACGTTCAGCACGCCGGTGTCGCCCTTCCACGTCAACACGGCGGACGCCATGACCTTCGCAATCAAGAACGGAATGGGCATTGGCATCCAGCCGATCGCGTCGGCCGTCGAAGGCCTGCGGGCGGGGACGCTGGTGCGGGTATTGCCGGAGTATCGGCTGGAAGAGTTGAACCTGTTTGCGATCTACGCTTCACGCAAGTTCGTCGATGCAAAAATAAAAACCTGGGTGGAATTCCTGAAGCACTCCATTCCCGGGTTGCTGGCGTCTGATGAAAAAATTGTCGGTGCATCGGTGTAGCGATGTGGTTGGCGCCGTACGCATGGAGTGTCGACCCTCCAGCGCCCGTACAGTGCTCACCCGTTCGAGCAACCGCTGCCCATCACTTGATACTCGATGGTGCGGCGTTGACCCTGGGAATCTTCGTAGGTCATGCGCGCCGGAACCGGTCCGCATTCATTGGCGATTTCCGAGACTTCGATGACGCGTTTGATATCCAGTTTCGTGCCATATGTGTAGGTTTCAACCGGTCCCTGAGTGCTTGCGGCAGTCGAGTGGCTGTCGTCTGCAAAGGCCTGGGTGCCGGTGGCGGCAAGTGTAAGCAAGAGTGCGATTTTTAGCAGTTTCATGATCTTTACCTCGTGGTTGGAGCGTTATTCCGTGAACGATTTTTCCCGTGTGAGTGGATGGCCCTGTTTGGCTTTGCTCACTTGGGTAGAGCCAATGTTAGGTGTTTGGCGGGGGTGTAAAAATCGGTTGGCGAGATAAACACTGTTGCCGGATTGATCATGAATCGAGGGGGGCTTTGGTGGGGGGGGCGGTCTTGAGTCTTCTTCCCCGAGGTAGGTAATTTCACAGACTTGCCTACCCATTTGCATTTGACTTGACCTGTCATTTGCATCGGATTTGACCAGGATGCTCCATGGCAATACCGGGAAGAGAACGACCCATTGCAGACGTTCGCTAACGACTGAAAATGGTCGATACGAGCCAGAAGCCATCGAGGGCGATGGATCGAAATCGGGTCTCAGGCGTACGCCGACGGAAGCCGGACTGCCACTTGCCCCCAGCATCTACTGATTTCTTTAACAATGCCGCTGTCACCCAATTTGTTCGTAGAGGCTTCGCATACCGACAGACGCTCTAACAGCCATTCATCTGTCCATCCCGCCCATTCGCCAGCAATGGATTTGAGGTTTCCCTCAAGTACCGGGAAAACCTCACCCCATAGGATGTTGTGAATTTCTTGGGGCGAATAGCCTGTATCCAAGACTACGCGAGCGACATAGTCAAAAGTCGAGTCGGTGATCTCGGTGTCGAGAAAAAAATTTGAAAGTGCTTGCCAGATCTTCAGGCGGTTTGCGTCGACAGTTTCCATGTAATATCCCGAAGCTTGAATGGAGCCCAGCGGCCAAAAGGTATAGTAGCCGAAAGCATTCAGAGAGTTACTCGCCGTCAAGACAGCTTGCTTGCAACCCAAAACTGCCCTTCGCGGAGGGCAACTCACGGCAAAGAGCGGACGGTGGGTATCTAAAGTTGCAGTTTGTTTTTGCCGCAAACTAATTCAAAGCCTAAAGGATCAGCGAAATGGCTGGGCTTTTCAACGCGGATCGGCGAGTTGAGATAGCCCCTGCCGCTTAGAAATTAAGGAACCTTCTCCACAGTTGGAACATTCGCATGGCCATGTGATTCATAACGCTCCAACCATTTTTGACCACAATGCCTGCACTTAAATGCCGTTTCCCATTTCTTAAAATCGGTGCTTATTTCTTCAACAAATGGGGCAAGGTTACTTAGCTCTTCCACTTTGCTGCCATCCATTCGGCCAGGCATGTTCACGCATTCGCACATATCATAGACTCCGTTCTCGCAACTCGGTGGCTAGGACTACGAACCTCTTCCCGCGGAAGCTCATGCAGCGGCCTATCAACCTTTGGATAAAAAATCACATATCCAATCTTCGTGTCAATTGGTGATTAACCTTTAGCTTTACACCATTTTGAAGCAAGAAACTCTCTAGCGATGTTAAGAGGCAGCTAAACAAATTAGCCGCGCTCTACTCGAATCAACTCATCGTAGTCGCCAAATGACGGTGCTCGAGAATAATTTGACGAAACATCGGTATGAGAGTTCGCAATTTCAAGCTTATGAGGATTGAACGACTCTTTCCTGATAATAACTCCCCCGTTGCGGTCAAATAAATATGAAACGCCACTAATAACTTTGTCTGACTCGCCATCGAACTCCCGGTGTATCGCCATAGTTAAAAATAACATTTCAGACTCAACCTCCTGAAAAGCGTACGTCAGCGATACACGCAAATTCTCATCAAGAAATCCTATACCTATTACCTTGTCAGAAATATCGAGAAAACAGTATGGCTGACTGACAGAGCCAACTAATACCGTATAAGGTTTCTTGTTGGCATGAGCAAGCTCAGCCTGCTCTTTAGACCAAACTTCTGTCGGCTTCTTCTTCGCTCTAAACCATGATTTGCAAAAATAAATTTGACGACTCATAAATAAATACCACCCATTAACATATCGAATTAGCATGCCCGCTCGATCAGCAGTACTGGATAACTGATTGCAGAATTGGTCGCACCTGATCAGAAATCTCAAGATAGTGCTGACCAAGCAACGTCTGCCCTGCCAATTCATCACCTTTAGGAAAACTTGCGATTCTCCCATTCACCGGATGCTTCGATGGTAATTCGTTTACGCTCCAGCCGTATTTGTCTCAGAGGTGGTCGCGGCAAACGCGACATTGCTCAGGGAGAAATGTGACATGGATGACGGCAAGCCCTACGGCCTTCTAGATTCGAAAGCAGCATCGGTGACGCTACCAATTTGACATCACTGTGTCCACCGTCCGCTCCTGGCCGGTAGTTGCCTATCGCGAAGGGCTGTAACCGAGCCCATAGCTGACCTCGGCTTTGCGCCCCTGCCGTCAGCCAATGATGATCGTCCCGACAGCAATCACCGCGCATGCCAATATCTTTCGGGCAGTCAGTGTTTCGCCCAAGAAGAAATATCCGATCAATGCCGCGAACAACACGCTGGTTTCGCGCAATGCCGACACCGCTCCCATGGGCGCGGCGGACATGGCGTAGATGACGATGCCATAGGCCAGAAGTGAGACCAGACCTCCAACGAAGGCCGACATGAACCCCGGTCGGAAGGTAAATAAACTCTTCGCGTCGCGCACGCCGACATACACCAAAGGCATCAAGATGCCCCACAAGGCGCACATCCATACCGTGTATGCCATCGGCGCGCCGGACAGGCGGACGCCAATGCCATCCGTCACGCTATAAGCCGCTATGAAACAACCGGTTCCCAGGGCGTAAGGCAGACTGGGAACGGCAAGCTTGCGCCCTCTAAAGGCCAGCGAAATGATTCCGCCTGACACCAGTAAAATGCCGATCATCGCGACTGGCCCAACCGTTTCTCCGGCAAAAACCGAAGCCGCGAGGGTAATCAGGATAGGCGAGGAGCCCCGAGATATAGGGTAAGTTTGCCCAAGGTCTCCAACCTTATAGCTGCGCACCAGGAACAAGTTGTAGCCAACGTGCAGCACCGCTGAAAGCGCTGCGTAGAACCAGCTGGCTTGGGCCGGAGCTTCCAAAAACAAGGCTATCGCGATGCTGGCAATGGCTACCGCCACGCACATGATCGTCATCGACCAAAGTCTGTCGGCGCCACCGCGCAATGCGGCATTCCAGCTGGCATGCAAGAGCGCTGCAAAAAGTACGAGCAAGATAATGTGATAGGGCATGCGCCATCCTAAGCAATTGGGTGCCTCGACTAAAGCGAAGTCCTCGCATCACTTGAAGAGTAATTGCTCATCCCTCATCGATATCCTTTTTTGAATCGTTTCGGGGCGAACGTCCAGAACTATGACTCACTGGTTTAGCGTAATAAGTAGCGCATAACATGATCGATATGCAAAGGCTGCTTCCCTGGTAGACCTCTGTCATGCGTTCGTCCCTGTCGCTGGAAAAGACGCCAGCCTTACCACCTTGTCTGATCAGTCGAACGACCGCTTCAGCCGTTCTCTGCCGCTCATGCCCACGAAGCAAGCGGGTCAAATCCGATGCAATGGGTGGTCAGAACGAATGCAAATGACTGATCAAGTCGAACGCAAACGCCTGATCAAATGCAGTGCAATTTCTCCCCCAAACAAATCAGGAACTCTGCCGATCAATATCGCGCCGCAGAACAACAGCGGTAGTAATGTCCTCAACATAATCGTGACTGGCGACGGCGTCTCTGACCCGGTTCAGGTCATCGATGGTTCGCGATTCGATCTCGATGACCAGGTCGAGCTGGCCACTGACCGAGGACACGCGGCGGACCTGCGAGTTTTGCGCAAGCAGGTCGAGCAGGCCCATTGCAGGCGTGCGCTTGAGGCAGACCAGCAGGATGGCGCGAATCACGTTGGCGTCGATTTCACCGATGTCCGCGCGGTAGCCCCGGATCACGCCATTGCGTTCAAGGTTGATGACCCGTTCGCTGGTCGCGCTTCTTGAAAGCCCGATTCTCGCTGCCAGAGCCTTCAAGGCAATGCGGGCTTCCTTGGAAAGAATTTCGAGAATTTCGCGGTCTTTCGTGTCCAGGTCGCGCATCAGAACTCCCTAATTTTGCTGCCGAAATTGTGCCGGTCGATTCCGGCAATATGCAGGCGCAAGCCGACCGTATACCTACTGCCGTCCCGGGCGTTGCGTGCCAAGCTATCTGAAAAAAATGGCCTGGAAAACAACTACCATGACAAATCTCTCGCATCCTGCCCCCCAGTTCTCGACCGGGGATGCCGAAAAACTCAGTGAGCAGCTTTTCAACGTTATTGGTACGGCCACGCCGCTGGATGGCGAGCGCGACCGCAACTACCGGTTGAACACCGGAACCGATGCGGGATGGATTCTGAAGGTCGTCAACTCGACCGAGCCGCGCGTTGAAAGCGAGTTTCAGACGGCCATTCTCAGTCATCTCGCCACTCACAACCCCGAGCTTACCGTGCCTTTTCTGAAGAAAAGCCTTGCCGGTGAATACCTGGCCTCGGCCGTAGCGCACACCGGCGAAACCCATGCGGTGCGCCTGGTGAGCTGGTTGCACGGAACGCCGCTGGCCGAGGTCGAGCGTACGTTCGAATTGATGCGCAGCCTTGGCCAATCGTTCGGTGAGATCGACCGTGCACTTCAGGGCTTCATTCATCCGGGCGCGGTGCGTGATCTCGACTGGGATTTGCGTCACGCCGCACGTTCGCGATCGCGCCTGCACTTCGTCACAGATCCTGGCAGAAGGGCCATCCTGGAACGCTTCATTGAGAACTTCGAACAAAGCGTCCAGCCGAAGCTTTCGCGTCTGCGTGCGCAAGTCATTCACAATGACGGCAATGACTGGAACATCCTCGTCGACTCGCACAATCACCAGAGCGTCTCGGGCGTCATCGATTTTGGCGATGCGGTCCATACGATCCTGATTGCCGAAGTCGCCATTACCTGCGCCTATTCCATTCTCGACATGGAAGACCCGATCGGCGCGGCCGCCGCCCTCACTGCCGGTTTCCATGACAAGTACCCTCTGCAGCCGGAGGAGCTTGACGTCCTCTTCAATCTCATTGCGATGCGCCTGGTCACCAGTGTCACCTTGTCGGCCTCGCGCTGCGACCGCACGCAAGACAATCCCTACCTTGGCATCAGCGAAGCGCCGGCCTGGCGACTGCTGGAAAGGATGGATCGCATGAACCCGCGGCTGGCGACGGCGATCCTGCGCAAGGCCTGTGGTTTCGACGCGATCGAAGGCGCGGGTGCGGTGCGCCGCTGGGTGGCGGAAAACAGCAAGTCCTTCGCCGATATCGTGCGTCCATCGGCGGCGACCATGAACAAGGCCATTGCCCCGTTCGGCGACGCTTCGCATGTGATGACCATCGCTTCAGCCGAGCAGCGTCCAGCGCAGGCAACCCAGTGGTGGAGTGATTTTTCCGCCGAGCACAAGGTGCCGCTCGGCATCGGGCCATGGGGCGAGGAACGGACCATCTACACCGACACGGCGTTTGAGTCGCGGTTCATCGAAGGGCAGCGGCGGATCATTCACGTCGGTGTCGACTTGATCATGCCCGCCGGAACGCCGCTCTATACGCCGGTTGCCGGTGTGGTGCAGAGCGTCGAGGTCGAGCATGAGCCGCTGGGTTATGGCGGCTTGATCATGCTCAAGCACTCGCCTGAAGGTTGCCCGCCATTCCTCACGCTGTGGGGGCACATGGCCCATGAAGCCCTGGCGCGGCTCAAGCCCGGTGACCGCCTGGAGGCTGGCGCGCTTGTGGGATACATGGGGGCGGATACGGAAAATGGCGGGTGGATCCCCCATGTGCATTTTCAGATGTCCACCGACACCGGGTTGAAAGCGGGCGAGTTCATCGGCGTGGGTGAGCGGGCTTATCTTGAGGTATGGGCGGACCTGTTCCCCGATGCATCGACGCTCGCGGGGATTCCTGCGGAAACCTACAGCCAGGACGGACGCACCAAGGCCGAGCTTGTCGCCAAGCGCAAGGAGCTGTTGCTGCCAAACCTGTCGATCTCTTATTCGGACCCGATCAAGTTCGTTCGCGGTGACGGGGTCTGGTTGATCGATAACTTTGGCCGGGCGTATCTGGACTGCTTCAATAACGTCTGCCATCTCGGCCACTCTCACCCGGACGTGGTGCAAGCGCTTTCGCGGCAGTCTGCACGCCTGAACACCAACACTCGCTACCTGCACGACAATATCGTCGAGTATGCAGAGCGGCTCACCGCCACTTTGCCTGAAGGTCTGACGGTGGCTTCCTTCGGTTGTTCGGGAAGTGAAGCCAACAGCCTGATGCTGCGCATGGCGCGCAATCACACCGGGCGTAACGATGCGATCGTGCTGGATTGGGCTTACCACGGCACGACACAGGAACTGATCGACCTGAGCCCCTACAAATACAAGCGTAAAGCCGGTAAAGGGCGCGCAGACCATGTGTTCGAGGCGGCGGTCCCGGATGCCTACCGGGGTGTGGATCACTGGGCGTTCGAGGAACTTGGCAAGCGTTACGCCGAGAGCGTGGCGGATCAGATCGAGCTCATGCGCAAGCAGGGCAGGGCGCCGGCGTTCTTCCTGGCGGAGTCCATTCCCAGTGTCGCCGGGCAACTGTTCTTCCCGGAAAACTACTTGAAAGAAGTCTATGCAATGGTCCGTGCCGAGGGCGGTCTTTGCCTGGCTGACGAAGTCCAGGTCGGCTTTGGTCGTGTAGGCAGCCACTGGTGGGCTTTTGAAACCCAGGGGGTGGTGCCCGATGCAGTGTCCATGGGCAAGCCCATCGGCAACGGCCATCCCATGTCGGCAGTGGTGACCACGCGGGAAATTGCCGACAGCTTCAACAATGGCATGGAGTACTTCAATACCTTTTCCGGCAGCCCGGTTTCATGTGCGGTAGGGCTCTCGGTGCTCGATGTGATCGAGCGCGATAACTTGAAACTCAACGCACTGACCATTGGCAACTATCTGCTCGACGGCTTTCGCAAGTTGCAGCAGCGTTACGAGGCAATAGGCGATGTGCGCGGGCAGGGTCTTTTCCTCGGGATAGAACTTGTCACGGATCGCAAGACCAAAGTTCCAGCCACGCAGTTGGCCAAACAAGTAGCCGATGGTGCCAGGGAGCGGGGCATTTTGATCGGTACTGAAGGTCCCCATGACAATGTCCTGAAGATGCGCCCATCGATGATTTTCAGTCAGGCAAATGCTGACTTTCTGCTCGAGGTCCTGGACGAAAGCTTCAAGGCCGCACTCCGCTGACTTAACGGGCCCGGCATAGTGTCGGCCAACTCCGGCAATGTGTCAGGCAGGCTGACACCTTGCCGGGTGCTTTCCAAAAGTGCCTATGCAAGACTTTTCATGAAGGCCGGCTGAATAACTCCAAGAAAATAAAAAACAATTCTTCCAAGGTGCCATCCAATGCTAACCAAAAAGCTCAAGGGTTTGATTGTCGCTTCTACCGTGGCGGCAGCGGCGCTACTTTCCACCTCGGCTGTTCACGCTGATGATTTGAAGTCGATCCAGGATTCCCAGGAAATCCGCATCGCGATGAGCGGTCAATACTCGCCCTTCAGCTTTGCCAACGAGCAGAACCAGATTGTCGGATTCGATGCTTCCATCAGCGAGGCATTGGCTGAGCGGATGGGAGTAAAAGTGAAGATCATCACCACGCCATTCGACGGGATCATTGCCGGTCTTCTGGCGAAAAAATATGACGCCATCATCGCTTCCATGACCATTACCCCGGAACGGCAGAAGGCCGTGGATTTCGTCGGGCCCTATTACCATGCCGGCCGCACGATCGTCGTGAAGGAAGATTCTTCGATCAAAAGCCTCGATGATCTCAAGGATGTGTCTGTCGGCGTGACCCTCGGCGACGCGCACGATAAATGGGCGAGGGCCCGCGGCAACCTGAAGGTCAGAACCTACAAGGGGCTTCCGGAAATGCTGGTCGATCTGGAGGCTGGGCGTATCGACGCGATTGTGATGGACAGTGTTCCGGTGCTGGTCGCCGTCAAGGAAACCGGGCAGAAGGTTCGCATCATTACGCCACCGGACAGCGACGGTGCTCTTGAGGGAATGGGCATTGCCCTGCGCAAGAACAACCCTGAACTCAAGGCGACGATGCAGAAGGCACTTGAAGACATGCTCGCCGATGGCACCTACGAAAAGATCTCGATGAAGTGGATTGGCAACGATATCCGCTAATGCGTATTTAGCATGGCTCGACTTACCGTCGAGCCAGCCAATCAGACTTTTCCGAGCGTGCTCATGGATCTGACTCTCATACAACGCACATTCCCGTTTTTCCTGGAGGCGGCCTGGATTACGGTGCAGATCTCTGTGCTTGCTCTTGTGCTTGGGTTTCTGGTCGCCATCGTGCTGGTGGCTGGCCGGTTGTCCACGGTTCTCGCCTTTCGATGCCTTGCAAGACTCTACATCAGCGTTTTTCGCGGCACTCCCTGCCTGGTTCAGCTGTTCATCATTTACTTTGGCGGGCCGCAGATCGGACTTGAGCTGGAGCCGTTTGCGGCAGGCGTCATCGGCCTGGGCCTGAATATCGCCGCCTACATGGCCGAGTCCATTCGGGGCGCTATCATCAACGTTGACCCTGGCCAGGAAGAAGCGGCACGTTCAATTGGTTTCGGGCGGGGTCAAACCTTATTGTTCATCACGCTGCCACAAGCTGCAAAACTGATGATAAGACCGCTGGGAGTGAACGCTGTCGCTCTTATCAAAGGTTCTGCATTGGTGTCGACGATCTCTGTGGTTGAACTTTCATATACAGCGCAACGCTTTATCAGTTCAACGTACAAGCCTTTTGAGATTTTCATGGTGTCTGCATTGCTTTACATCGTGATGGTCTACTCGGTCAGATTTATTGTCGACTATCTCGATAATCGCTTCGCGGCAAGGTGAGAGCATTCCTATGCAAAGCCTGGATCTTAGTATAGTTACACCTTATTCCGAGCTGCTTGCGACCGGTCTTTGGTGGACGGTCGTGATGTTTGTAAGTTCCAGCCTGTTGAGTTTGATGGCCGGGATAGCCTTTGCACTCATTGTTCTTTATGCGCCCAAGGTGTTGGCGCTGCCCGTGCGTTTCATGACCTGGTTGCTGATGGGCACGCCACTGCTTCTGCAGTTGTACGTGATTTATTATGGTCTTGTGCAAGTAGGCATCGATATTCCCGCGCTGGTGGCTGGCATCATTGGTCTTAGTTTGCACTTTGCCGTCTACAACGCCGACGTCATTCGTGCCGGCGTGGTGTCGGTAGACCCGGGGCAGATCGAAGGTGCGCGCTCCATTGGCCTCAGCCGTGGACAGACCCAGCGTTACATCATCGTGCCGCAGGCGCTGCGCAGGACTATTGCGCCACTGGGAAACAACCTGATTGTCCTGTTGAAGGACACCTCCCTGGTTTCCATCATCGGTATTGCCGAGTTGGTGTACAGCGCGCAACTTGCCGTGAGCGAAACCTATAGTCCGTTCGAGTTTTATCTGACTGTTGCGGTTATTTACTATGCAGCCAATCTTGTTCTGGAAGGCGGCCTGCATCTTCTCGAAAACAAGGTAGAGATGTCACGATGAGCAGCAAGCAATTCATGGTTGAAGTGAAGGGCGCCCGCAAGGCTTACGGAGCACTTGAAGTACTCAAGGGCATCGATCTTTCCATCTCTCGCGGACAAATCATCGCCATCATCGGCCCGAGCGGTTCTGGCAAGAGCACGCTCCTGCGCTCGATCAATCACCTGGAAGTGCTCGACGACGGCGAGATCTGGCTGGAGGGCGAGCAAGTCAACCGGCCATTGAAAGGTCGTGCGTTCGAACAGCACATCAATGCCGTGCGGCAGCAGATGGGCATGGTATTCCAGCACTTCAACCTGTTTCCGCACCTGACCGTGTATGAAAACATTGCCCTTGGCCCGGTAAAGCTCAAGGGGCTCGGCAAAAAAGCGTCTCGTGAATTGGCAATGGAATACTTGTCAAAAGTTGGCCTGGCCAGCAAGTTTGACGAATATCCTTCTCGCCTGTCGGGCGGGCAGAAACAGCGGGTGGCCATAGCCAGGGCCCTGGCGATGCAGCCGAAAGTCATGCTGTTCGATGAAGCGACATCGGCACTGGACCCGGAGCTCGTCGAAGAGGTCAACCTGGTCATGAAGCAACTCGCTGCGGAGCATATGACGATGTTGATCGTCACTCATGAAATGCGTTTTGCTGGCGAAGTGGCAGACCGGATTGTCTTCATGGACGGCGGGGTGGTGGTCGAGGAGGGGGCACCCGAAGAGATCCTGCAAAACCCTGTCCACGAACGAACCCGGTCGTTCTTGAAGAAGCATCTGCACGATAGATAAGGTGCGCTTTCGCTTCCGAGCGCCGGGGGCGGGCGTGATCAAACACCATGGCGCAGTAGTGAATATCTCAGGCGACTGCGCCGACATCGGCGATACGTTGAGTCAGCGCGGAAAAAAACATAATGGTCACCTTCCGACAAGAGAATGCGACCTCTCTCCTGTCGGTCCCTGCCATGCATTTGAGCTTTTGCGCGCTTGGCAAAACGGTGCACGAATGAGCGTGCCCGGTAATTTACAATGGTGGTGGGATTACTTCTCGACCAGTATTTTCGGGTTGGCACTGCCCCAGACGGTGTAGAGGTCGGCCAGAAGCGCACCGTTGATCTCTTCGACTTCAGCCTGGCTGACTTCGTTTGCGCCTTGCTTGCCGAACAGCACTACTTCATCACCTGCCTTGACGTCGGGTGCATCCGAGACATCGACCATCACGGTGTTCATCGAAACCTTGCCCACCACCGGCACGCGATGTCCATTGATCAATACCACGCCTTTATTGGTGAACACGCGGCGATACCCATCGGAGTAACCGACCGTGATGTTGGCGAGTTTCGAATCACGTGTCAGGGTGAAGGTGCGGTCGTAACCCACAGTGTTTCCAGCGGGATAGTTATTGACCGAGGCCACATGCGACTTGAATTGCATCACGCGCCGATATTCAGTGCGCGAAATGACGGTATCGCCAAACAACGCGCCGCCCGTGCGCACCATGTCCAGGCGCGATTCGGGTACTTCCAGGGTGGCGAAGGAGTTGGCCGCGTGCAGGGTGATTTTCTTGCGATCGAGCTGGGCCACGTCCATCAGCCAAGCCGCTTGTTCATTGAAGGTTGCCAGGCCCTTGCGTACGTCGTCCTTATCCTCCACCGCGAAGTGGGTCATGATTGCGACCACTTCCAGATTCGGTACCTTTGTGATTGCCACGGCGTCTTTCTTGCCCTGTTCGGTGGCCATTTCCACGCCGTTACGGCTCATGCCGCTTGAGTTGAGGCCGATGTGCACCTGCAGTTTGCGACCGTGTTTATGTGCAAGATCGGCCGCCTGGCGGGCGAAATCGAGGTTGCCAACCAGTTCCTCGATGTTGTACTGCAGAGCATTTTCCAGCTCCCCCAAGGAAGCGGTGCGAACACGGATTAACTGACCTTTAAAGCCGCTTTCGCGAACCACTCGCGCCTCTTCGTTACTGGCGACCGCCACACACGGTACACCGAGCGCGATCACCGAAGGCATCACCAACCCGATACCATGACCATAAGCGTCGGCTTTTAGTACCGCACAGAGTTTCGACTTGCCGGCGAGCTCCGCTTGCAGGGCTCGGATATTGTGCTCTAACGCGGTCTTGTTGATTTCAATCCAGGCATTACTGATTTGCGCAGTCAGCTCGGAGTTGCCATTAGTAAGCGACAGCGGCGGCGCCGCCTGAGCCTGGCTCTGCAAAAAAAACAGGCCGAGGGACAACGCTAGAACAGTACGAGTAAAGGGCATTTGAAACTCTCCATGTAATCGGTCTTTTTATTATTCCGATGCCGATTATTGGAAGGCGATGTAAGTTGCCGTTGTACGCCGCGTTCGAAGATGTAGAAACATGTAAGGAATTTGTTCGCGCTCACCTTGGCGCTAAGCGATGGCATCAGGAATGTGTGTTACGAGGATGGCTACCCACTAAGAAAACATCCGGAGACTGGTACGGAGTACCCGCCGGGTTTGCGCCAGCTGTTGATTGCTCCTTGTCCGTCTTCCCATCGAGAATCACGGGCCCTTAACAACGCAAGGTCAGTTGGGCGGACGCTTACGCTGAAGCTGGCGCGACCTGTCGTATAGCTACATTAGTCAGATCAGGCGACCCAGCGCATCACCTTCTCAAGGTGGCCAGTGTGCGCGTCCAGTTGTTCATTGAGAACTACAAAGCCCTGGTTCTCATAGAGATGGATACCAGGCGCATTCGCCGAATACACAGTCAGCTGTAGAGTTGACCTGGATGCCATGGCGTCCGCGAGAAGCTGCGAACCGATACCGTCCCCCTGACGCTCAGGCGATACGAATAGCGCCGCAAGTGTGTCTCCATATACAGAGCAGAATCCTACTACCGTCCCGTCTGCCTCAAATACTCGGGACATGGCGCCGGGTAGGTAGATTTCACGCATAGCATCAAGCTGGCTACGCCAGAATTCGGGGGCTATGAAGTGATGCGCCTGGATTGACGCTCGTAGCCAAATGTCCAATACGGGCTCTAGGTCAACGTTTCGAAAGTCGCGGATCATGAGGCCTCAGCGATTGAGTCAGGAAGAAAACATTGTGCCATACGCGTGCTCCGCGCAACGGTGCTCCATCTGCAGATCTGCCTGGCACTGATTCTGATCGATCAACAATATTTGGGGCGGGATCTGTGACCGCCAACGCCAGTGCTGGTTTGCTCTGGGCGTTGACAGTCTGATTGCGCCGCTGGCGATGAGTATCGCCCCGTACGGCCTGCCGATACCTTTGATAGCCACGGTCGCATTGATCGTTTTTTTACTCAGCGCGCCACTATCGACTATTTAAGCCTGGGCCAGGCGTCCTACGCGTAACCAGCCAACGACCACTGCGCCAATCAGCAAAAAGCCCAGGTAGCCAAAGAGTGGATAGACCTGGCCCACCAGGTTGACAAACCCGACCAGGCTGCCGACGAAAGCCAGTGCGCCAGCGGCCGCTGAGCCGATGCGGAATTTGCGAGTGCCTGCCGGCAGTAGCCGGGCCGAAAAGGAATACAGGGTACCGACGGCCGTGTTGACGATCATCAGGAAAATGATCACCGCCATCAGCAGGCCGAGGACCGGCGAAACCTCCGTGGCGATGGACAGCATGGGCATTGGCAAATCCGCCACGCTGTCCAGGCGTGACAGCAATCCGAGGCTCATCACCAGCATCAGCAGCCCCAGCAATGCGCCACCGAAGATGCCACCCCAGATGGCTTGCTTCTCGGATTTTGCGGCGCCGCCCATGATCGCCAGAAACGGCACCCCGGCCACGATGTTGTAAGACACGTACAACAACGCTCCCAGCAACCAATGGCTCGCGCCAGCGTCTTGCTGGCTGGCCAGTTGATTGAGTTCACCGAAACTCAAGCCCCGGGTAGCGACGCCATAAAGGGCTACCGCTACCGCCGTCAGGATCAACAGCGGAGTGACGGCGCCGATCATGCCAATGACCTTCTGCACATCCAGGCACACGATGGCAACCACGATCAAGGTCACCGCCACGCTGCCGAACAGGGCGGGGATGCCGAACTGTTGTTCCAGCAAGGCGCCGCCGCCGGCCAACATGACCACGGTCACCGCAAACATGAAGAAGGTGATCATCAGGTCGACAAAGGTGCCCAGGTAGCGTCCGCACAGTGCATAGACGACGTCCTTGTGGGACTTTGCCCGCAGGCGGCTACCCATACCCGCCAATGCCATCCCGAGAAAGGTGAAGAGCGCGGCGCTGACCACCGCCCCGAGCAGTCCCCATACGCCAAAATCCACGAACATCATCTGCAGTTCCCGACCGGAGGCGAATCCTGCACCGACGATCACACCGACAAATGCACCGGCTATTTTCAGACTTTCTTTCATGACGATTTCCCTCGAATTGTTTTTGTTATGGCTTATGGGGACGACCACTGTTCATGGCCGTCCCGGGGCATCGCACTGGCAAACAGCTGGGTGGATCAGCGGGCGCCGACCCAGGCCTGGACTTCGATCTCCACATCGACCCCCAGCGCCAACTGGGCGCCGCCGACGGTGGAGCGCACCGGGAAACCATTCTCGAAGTGGCGCTTGTACACCTCGTTGAAACCGGCGAAATGTTGCATGTCCGTCAGCCATACCGTGGCCTTCACCACCTGGTCAAAACCCACGCCGCATTCGGCCAGGGTCTCGCCGATGCGGGCCATCGCGGCCTCGGTTTGCTCGCGGATATCACCGAGCACCACCTCGCCCAGAGGGTTCATCGGGACTTGCCCTGAAAGGAATAGAAAGTCGCCGACCCGAATGGCCTTGGAGAACGGATAGGGCAGGTGGCTGGGGTAACGCTGAAAATTGTCAGACATGGTTTGCAACCTCATTGGGGGGGATGATCAGCGCAAACGACCAGGTGCCAGGCGTTGTGGCTCGACGCCTTGGCGGCGCAGTGTTTCGGGTAGGGGTTGATCGAGCAATTGGGCACAGGCCAGTTGCGATACGCCGGCTGCGGACTGAATGCCATAACCACCCTGTGCCGCCAGCCAGAAGAAGCCTTCCCGGTGATCGTCCCAGCCGACCACCAGATCACCGTCGGCGACGAACGAGCGCAGGCCGGCCCAGCTGTGGCGTGGGCGGCGGATGGTCAAGGAGGTGGCGGCTTCGATGTGGTAGATCCCGGTGGCGATGTCCAGCTCTTCGGGCATCACGTCCTGTGGCGGGACGGGATCGGCGTTGGCCGGTGAGCCAAGCAGTTGGCCAGCGTCCGGTTTGAAGTAAAAACTTTCGTCGATGCCGATCACCGCCGGCCAGCGTGAAAAGTCCATGCCCTCAGGGCCGTCGAAGGTAAAGGCGGTGCGTCGGCAGGGTTGCATCCCAATGGGCTTCACCCCGCATTGCTGCGCCACCTGGTCGGCCCAGGCACCTGCGGCGTTCACCAGATTGCGCGCGCGCAACTGGCGGCCGTCGGCCAGTGTCAGCTGCCAGTGTCGACCTTCGCGGGTGGCGACGCTCAGTTGCGCATCGCACTGCAGCACGCCACCGGCTCGGCGCATGGCCCGCAAAAAACCTTGGTGCAGTGCGTGGACGTCCAGGTCGCGGGCGTCAGTTTCGAGCATCGCCCCGACAATCGCCTCCGGGCGCAGGCAGGGCACCATCGCGAGGGCCTGCTCGGTATCAATCAATGAAACATTGCCAGCTTGTGCCAGGCCGGTATCGAAGGTTTGTCGCAGCAGGGATTGTTGCCCCTCACCGGCGACGTACAGACAGCCGCGAGGCTCCAGCAGCGCATGTTCGGTGAAGTCGGTTGGCGGTTGCTCATAGAAGTCCCGGCTGGCACGGGTCAATGCCTGGATCTGCGGTGTGCCATAGCTTTCCATGAACATCGCGGCGGAGCGTCCGGTGGCGTGATAACCCGGCTGGCTCTCACGCTCGAGCACCACAACGCTGGCTTGCCCGGCCAAGCGATAGGCCAGGGAGGCCCCCGCAATACCGCCGCCGATGATGGCGAAATCGAAACACTCGCTGTCCTGCATACCGAAATCACTCCTGTCTCTGGGGATGGGGAAAATTAGTTTTCCCCTTATTTTTATAATTCTCAGATACGAGAAATGTAAGATATGAGAATTCCGCAGTCAACCCATTGCCTTGAGGTATTATTTCCAGCCCTTGCCCTGGCTCAGCCCCAGGCACCGTTTTTCGTACGACAGAGAAGTCTGCATGAGTTCCGATCGAGTCTCGTGTCCCACGGACCATCCCTTGATAGATCGCGCCCAGGTCGGCGCGCGCCTGCGTGTCCTCCGCAAAAACCAGAAGTTGACGCTGAAACAACTGTCCGAGCGTTCGGGCGTGGCGCTGTCGACCTTGTCGAAGATGGAGCTGGCGCAAGTGTCGGTGAGTTACGAAAAACTCGCGGCCGCTGCTCGTGCCCTGAGTGTGGACATTTCCCAGCTGTTCAGCCCGGCCAAGGCGGGCGTCAGCGAAGTACAGCCCACGGTAGTCAGCACCGCCATCGACAGTGCGGCGAGCTACAGCACGGGCAATTATGAATATCACCCGATGGCGGGGGATTTCCCCGGGCGCAGCATGACGCCCATGTACGCGCGGATCTGTGCGCGTGAACTGAACCAGTTCGAAGACTACATCCGTCACCCCGGACAAGAGTTCGCCGTGGTCCTTTCAGGTCGTGTGCGGATTCAATTCGAAACGGGTGAATCCATCAGCATCGGCTGTCGCGAAACAGCCTATTTCAACAGCTCGATCGGTCATATTTATCTGGCTGAAGGCGAGGATGGCGCCGATGCTGAAGTGATGGTGGTGATGTCGGAGCACTGATGCGCGTGTACGGAGTGCTCAAGACCGAACGGCCGAAGGGAATGGCGCCGAATGCCTGCCACGTTTAAAGGCGCCAGCCGCCGCGACCTTGAGTAACCTATGAAATCTCGGGCATTCTGCGTGGCTAGGGGCTGGACATTCGGCCGCATGCCGCAATCCCCGACTCATCGCCTGTAGTTGCTTGACGGTCGCATCAATCTCATCGGCCTTGGCCAAAAGCACGTCTCTATCAACAACGGCCTTGCCACTCGGGGAGAGCATGGCATGTATCTCATCCAGCGAGAGACCACCTGCCTGTCCGAGTGCGATAACAGCCAACTGCTCAACCACGGCCGGCGCAAACTGGCGTCGAGCCCCGCGCGGGCTGACCGACGCGATCAAGCCTTTCTTCTCGTAGAAACGCAATGTGTGGGCAGGAATTCCCGTGCGTTTGACGACCTCAGTGATATCCATTTTCAGCCCATTGACTTGAAGTTGACTTCAACTTCTATCATGCATTCGCAAGATAAATTGGTCCATGAACAAGAGGTCTGTATGGCATTGCCGGAAGAGGTTGCACAGGTTTTTCTGCTGGGGGTCGGCGCTACTGTCGTCATGGATTTGTGGATGTTTCTTCTGAAGGCCCTAGGCGTTCCAGCGCTGAATTTCGCCTTCGTAGGGCGCTGGGTAGGTCATGTGTGCCAAGGTACATTCGCTCATGCCAGCATTGGACAAGCGATGCCGGTGCGAGGTGAGGTGGCCCTGGGTTGGGTGGCACACTACGTCACGGGCATTGCTTTCGCGGTGTTACTGGTGTGCATTCAAGGTGTTGCCTGGCTGCAGGAACCCACCTTCCTGCCAGCAATCGCTGTGGGCTTCGCGACAGTTGCAGTTCCTCTTTTCGTTATACAGCCCGCCATGGGGGCAGGATTTGCATTCTCTCGGACGCCCACGCCAGCCAGGAACTGCGTGCGCAGTGTGATAAGTCATAGCGTCTTTGGAATTGGCCTCTACCTGTGCGCGGTGGTGATTGCCTTGGCTTCGACGTGAGCAGGGTTTAAGTCTTGCGTGTCATGCAACCGACTGGCAGTCAATCCGCCAACACTTGAGTAAGTGAGAGCATGAATATTCCTACCCAATGGTCCCAAACATTCAGTGGGGCGCCTATAGAACGACAAGCTATCGGAGAGTCAGGCGCCGAGGTTTCTCGCATCCGCTGCATCAACGTCGAACACCTGTTCGTGAAGTCCGAGCCCATTGGTGCACACAGTGAACTGCCGGAGGAGATTGAGCGTCTTCGCTGGATGAATCGGCTTGACCTGCCTGGGCCAACCGTTCTTGATGCTACGACAGAAAACAATCGCCATTGGTTACTCATGAGTGCCGTCCCCGGGCATGATCTGGCCAGTGCCAACGATTTGTCTCCACCCCAAGTTGTCAGCATCCTGGCGATGGCGCTACGTACTCTGCACCAGGTACCAATTGCGACATGTCCCTTTGATCACTCCTTGGAGCAGCGCATTGCAACCGCCAGGCGTCGAGTGAGGGCCGGGCTCGTTGACGAGGCAGACTTTGACGATGAGCGGCTGGGTCGGACCGCTGAGGATGTTTTCGCAGAGATGTTGTCGACGCTCCCTCAAACATATGATCTTGCGGTCACCCATGGCGATGCCTGCCTGCCAAATTTCATGGTCGAAGGAAGTCACTTTACCGGCTATATCGACTGCGGCCGGCTAGGCATCAGTGACATCTATCAAGATCTTGCACTGACTGTCCGAAGCATAGAGCGCAACCTTGGACAGGCATGGGTAGCGCCATTTTTTCGCGCCTATGGTGTGGAGCCAGATCAGCAACGTATAGCGTTTTACTGTTTGCTAGACGAGTTCTACTGATGAGCTGCAAATGAGATTGCTGAACACCGGCTCCAGTGACAATCGGGCACGGGTATCGTGGAGCGTTGCCCGGACGGCCTCTTCACCGAACACCAGACCCTGAAGGTAGGTGAAGTGCGGGTTGAACAGCCCGAGGGTGTTAAGTACCTGGCGGAGCCTGTTGTGACACCGAATCCCTCGCTGCAACCACCGCACTTTATTTCTGGTGACTCTGTTTTACTTTCTGCTGAACGCCTACGGCAAGCGTGATCAAACGCTCCATTCACTTTTGTTAAATTTATTGACTTAAAAGTCAACTTCTAGAAAGATGCAGGCCGCCAGACCTGTTTCAACCTTTTCCTAGCCTCAATCACGTAGCACCGACGGCGCTTGCAGACCTGCAAGCGGTAAATTTCGCCTATCGCTATATACAAAAATATATAGCGATAGGCGAAAACGTCAGGTCTCGAGGGAATCAGGTCCATGGACACCAAAAAAACAAGAGCCCCGTACCGGAGTAAACACAATGAAGCTGCAACCCCTGGCCCTGGCCATCACCCTGGGTGGCTTGACCCACCAGGCCATCGCCGCCGGTTTTATCGATGACAGCAAGGCCTCGCTGAGCCTGCGCAATTTCTATTTCAATTCGGACAACCGCGAAAGCCAGGACAAGGTGGGCAATGCCGCCTACGCCAGCCAGGCCAAGGAGTGGGGGCAGGGGCTGCAACTCAACGTGATCTCCGGATTCACCCAGGGCACCGTCGGCTTTGGCCTGGACGCCATCGCCATGACCGGGCTGAAACTGGACAGCGGCGGTCGCGTGGGCAAGGCTGGTATCGACCGTACGCCGGGGGCGCTGTTTCCCACGGACAGCGACGGCCACGCGGTCGATGAATATTCCAAGGGCGGCGTGACCGGCAAGGTGCGCATCTCCAAGACCGAGGCGCGGCTGGGCACCCTGCAGCCCAAGCTGCCGGTGATCAACTTCAACGACGGTCGCCTGCTGCCGCAAACCTTCGAAGGCGGGCAGATCACCTCCAGCGAGATCGACGGCCTGACCCTCACCGCCGGCCAACTGCAAAGCACCAAGACCCGCAGTTCCACCGACGATATCGATCTGCGCATCGCCGGCGCGACACGTCCCGCCCGCACTCCGGCCAGCACGCCGCTGGCCGACTCGGACAACTTTGTCTTCGCCGGCGGCGACTACAAGATCAGCAAGGACCTGACCGCCCAGTACTACTACGGCAGTCTCGAAGATTTCTATAAGCAGCACTTCCTCGGCCTGATCCACACCCTGGCCATCGGCCCCGGCGCGTTGAAGACTGATCTGCGCTATTTCAACAGCAGCGCCGATGGCAAGAACGGCAACGCGGCCGGACGTGCCCAGGGCTACAAAAGCAGCGGCTTCTGGAGCGCGGGGGACACCCACGCCGGTGAGGTGGACAATAACACCTGGAGCGCGCTGTTCACCTACAGCCTGAGCGGCCATGCCTTCAGCGCGGGCTACCAGCAAGTGTCCGGCGACAGCGCGTTCCCGTTCGTCAACCAGGGCGACGGCGCCACGGCGTACCTGATCACGGACCGGCAGATCGGCAAGTTCCTCAGCGCCGGCGAGCGCACCTGGCTGGCCGAGTACGGCTATGACTTCGTCGCGCTGGGCGTGCCGGGGCTCAAGACCGTGGTCACTTATCTGAGTGGCGACAACATCGATTCCGCCGCGGGTGATCGCAAGGAATGGGAGCGCGACCTGCGTATCGATTACGCGCTGCAAAGCGGTCCACTCAAGGGGCTGGGCATTTCCTGGCGCAACGCCAGCTTGCGTGGCAATGCCAGCAGTGACCTGGATGAAAACCGCCTGATCCTCAGCTACAGCCTGCCGCTGCTTTAAGCACGGCGTAGCGGTCCCGGGCGGGCGATGCGCGCTCCGGGACCTGCAGGTGATTGGTCAACCACGACAGGAGCATCGCCATGCGTTCCATTTTTTCGACTGTGCAAAGCCTTGTTCGCCCCAGCGCCAAACCCGTGCTGCTGCCCGGCGCAACCATCGATGTGGCGGAACAGACACTCGAGGTGGTCGGGCAAGTACAGAACCCGCTGCGCTTGAGCGTGGCCGACCTGCAAGCCATGCCGGGCTATGACTGGGTGACGCTGACCAGCAACACCTGCGAAGGCAATGCGCAAAAAGCCCGGAAAAAGGGCTATCGCGGCGTGTTGCTGCGGGAAATTGTGCTCAAGGCCGGGTTGCAGAGTGATGACCCCAAGGGCTGGAAACGCGCCTATGTGGTGGCGCGGGCCAGTGACGGTTATGTCGCGTTGTTCAGCTGGAACGAATTGATCAATACCGACGTGGGCGATGCGGTGTTGGTGGTGTATCGACAGCATGCGCACGGGCAGACGGAGCCTGGCGAACACCTTTCATTGGTCTCGGGTAGCGATCGCCACTCCGGGGCTCGTCAGGTGAAGTGGTTGCGCAGCATTGAACTGTGCAGCATCTTTGGCTGACTCACACACAACGCAACACCGAGGAAAATGCCGATGCCTGTCTGCAATTCGCTTGGTTGTGATCGACACCCTTCGGTCGAACAGGTGTTGGGCGGCGAACAGTGGCCGCCCGAATTAGAAGTGGCCCTGAGGGACTTGCTCGAGCAAATGGCCGACGCCGGGCATGAAGTCACGCTGCACAACCTGGGTCGGTTCCTCGGTGACTTTGTGCCGCGCTACACCCTCGATCGTGCCGAGGAATGGCAGGAAAGGGCGACCCGGCGCTGGGTCTTGCAGACCAAGCCAGCACTGGTGGACAAACTGGCGGATGTCTTCATCGGCGCTCAGTGACCGGCACCGCCGGCGCTCACTGGTACTCATCATGCCGGCGCCACCAGGGCCCCGTTTCATTGCGTCCCCTGGGCGCGCGGTCGAGCCACTGGTACATGCTCCACAACCCGTCAAGGCCCCGCGCGTAGGTGGAATAGGTGTGATAGATCGCGCCGTCCTCCAACACAAAGGAGCTCAACCCCGGCCGGTCGCGGGAGTAGGTCGGCGCGTCGGTGCCACAGGTCGCGGCGAACTGTTTCACCGGTTCCGGGATCTGACTGGCGTCCATGGCATGTCCGCCGCGCTGGTAGTTGTATTCGACCAGCCCTTCACGCTGCTGGGTTTCGGTGAAGTAGACGTTGAAGTCGGCGGTGAAGTCGCTATCGGCGGCCGAGGCCCAGGGGAAAGTCCAGCCCATCCGGCGCTTGTAGGCCTGCAGTTTTACCAAGGGCGCGCGGGAGATCGCCATCAGGGTCACGTCGTGGTTGGCCAGGTGGATGACCAAGGGGTCGAAGCCATCGGCAATGGCTGAGCAGGACGGGCAGCCGGCGGTGTAGTCGGGGCCGAACATGAAGTGGTAGACCAGCAATTGCGAGCGCCCCTGAAAGAGCTCGGCCAGGGTTGCGCTGCCGTTGTCGGTCTCGAAACGGTACGTCTTGTCGAGGCGAACCCACGGCAATGCCTGGCGTTGCCTGGCCACTTCATCGCTGCGTCGGGTCAGGGCCTTTTCCGCTTCGAGCAGTTGCAGGCGTGCCGTCAGCCATTGGTCACGGGTCGCGGTTTTGTGCGTGTTCATCGCTGTACGCTCCTGGTGAAAGGTCGTGAATTAGACTAAACCCGGGTATCGAATGAGGGGAGTGACAAGCGTGGCGGGATTTCGATGGACTCGATGATCACGGCAGCCGCCCAGGCGCTGGCGGCGGGCAATCCGCTCGGCGCAATGGACCGCGTGGCCTTGCGTGACGATGCGCCGGCGCTGGCCCTGCGCGGTATCGCCATGGCGCAACTGGGCGACCTGGTGCGGGCCCGGGCGCTGCTCAAGCGCGCGCAACGAGCTTTCGCGCCCAAAGAAGTGCTGGCCCGGGCGCGCTGTGTGGTGGCCGAGGCCGAAATCGCCCTGGCTTCGCGGGAGCTCGGCTGGCCGGTCAAGGCGCTCGAAACGGCGCGGGTCACCCTTGAGCAACACGGTGACCGGGTCAATGCCGCCCATGCGCGGTATCTGCAAATCCGCCGCTTGCTGCTGATCGGTCAACTCGATGAAGCGCAGCAGTTACTGGCCGGACTCGACCCCGGCGCGTTGCCGCCGGCGTTGCGCGCAACCCATGAGCTGGTGCTGGCGGGGATCGCCATTCGACGCCTGCAATCGAGCGCGGCACGGGATGCGTTGACCAGGGCCCGGCAGGCAGCCGGTCAAACGGGAATTGCCGCGTTGATGGCCGAGGTCGAACACGCTGCGCAACTGCTCGATGCCCCCGCGGCACGCCTGATTGCCCAAGGGGAAGCACGGCCGCTGTTGCTCGAGGAAGTTGAAGCCTTGCTCAGCTCAACGTCGCTGGTGGTGGATGCCTGCCGCTACGCCGTGCGTGGCTGTGGCATGTCGGTGTCGCTCGCGACGCGGCCGATCCTGTTCCTGCTGGCCCGCGCATTGGCCGAAGCGTGGCCCGCCGATGTTGCGCGGGAAACGCTGATCGCCCGGGCGTTCCGCTTGAAGCTCGCGGATGAATCCCATCGCGCCCGGCTTCGCGTGGAAATCGGAAGGCTGCGTCAAGCGCTCAGGCCCTTGGCCGGCATCACCGCGACAGCTCGCGGTTATGCGCTGCAATCGCCGGTGTGTACCGATGTGGTGACATTGGCGCAACCGGTCGAGGAAAAATTTGCCTCGGTCTTTGCCTGCCTCGCCGATGGTGAGTCGTGGTCGAGTTCCGCCCTGGCATTGGCGCTGGGCACCAGCCAGCGCACGGTGCAACGGGCGCTCGATACACTGGCGGAGCAGGGCAAGGTGCAGTGGTTTGGCCGTGGCCGCGCACGGCGCTGGATGACACCGCCCGTGCCGGGTTTCGCGACGACCTTGTTACTCCCGGCGCCGCTGCCCGGTGGCTAGGATGAACGCCACCAACCCCAATGAGGAATGCCGGAATGAAACACGCAACTGCTGAAGTCATTCGTGAATATGGCCCGTTTGCCGATGTCGACCATGTGTGCGGCGTGACCTGGGACGGCGAAAAGGTCTGGTTCGCCTGCAACGACAAAATCAACGCCCTGGACCCGGAAAGCGGCAAGGTGCTGAGCTCCATCGATGTCGCCGCCCATGCGGGCACCGCGTTCGATGGCGAGCACCTGTTCCAGATCGCCGAAGACCGCATCCACAAGATCGACCCGCGCAGCGGCCGCATCCTCTCGACGATTCCTGCGCCTGGCGCAGGCACCGATTCGGGGCTGACCTGGGCCGAAGGGACGTTGTGGGTGGGCCAGTACCGCGAACGCAAGATCCACCAGATCGACCCCGAGACGGGCAAGATCCTGCGCACCATCGAATCCAACCGCTACGTCACCGGCGTGACCTGGGTGCAAGGCTCGCTGTGGCATGGCACCTGGGAGGGCGACGAGAGTGAACTGCGGCGCATCGACTCGCAAACCGGTGAAGTGCTGGAGAGCCTCAAGATGCCGGAGGGCGTCGGCGTGTCGGGACTGGAGTCCGATGGCGGCGAGCGGTTGTTCTGCGGTGGTGGGGGTAGCGGCAAGGTGAGGGTGGTGCGCCGGCCTTCGTGAAGCACGGACGCAGAGCCTGCTCCCACATTCTTCAGGGTGTACGCAGATATCGCATTCGACGCAAATCAACTGTGGGAGCGGGCTTGCTCGCGAAGACGGTGTGTCAGGCGCCATGGATGTTGAATGTGCCGGCCTCTTCGCGAGCAAGCCCGCTCCCACATTCTTCAGGGTGTACGCAGATATCGCATTCGACGCAAATCAACTGTGGGAGCGGGCTTGCTCGCGATGGCGGTGGGTCAGGCGCCATGGATGTTGAATGTGCCTCAGTCCGTCTGAGGATGCTGATCGCTGATGTCGTGCCAGTCCGCTTTCGAGCCGACATGCACATGTTTTTGCTTGCGGGGGCGCAGCGGCGTATCCAGGGTGCCGAGGGCAATCGAAACCCAGTCGGAAAATGCGCCTGTCGAGTCAGTCCAGAACAGTGAAGATCCACAGCGGCAACAGAACCGCCGCGTGACGCCTTTGGACGATTCATAGGCCATCAGCGAATCAGTGCCGGTCATGATCGATAGCGCCGAGGCGGGTGTGCTAGCGTAGGTCGCAAACGCAGCCCCATGGCTCTTTCGGCATTGGCCGCAATGGCAATGGGTGACGGCTTTCAGCTCGCTCGACAAACCATATTTGACGGTGCCGCAGAGGCAACTGCCCCGGTGAAACTCATCCATGTAACGTCATCTCCTTGTCGATAGTATTTTTGTTTCCTGCCGGGTTTTCTGCTGGTCGAAATCGGTCTAAAAGCCTGGTTGGCAATCGCGCCTGTTTTGCTATTCTCAATCCTGTAGGTGAAGACGCAGACTGATGCGCAAAAGGATAGCAAGGAGACGTGGGGCGCGTTCCGAAGGGTACACGGTTAGAAAGATCCCCGCGCTGGGATCCAGCCCTTATGCCGTGTGAAGCAGAAGAGTTCCATTACGGTTTCACGACTCTTTTGTGGGAGGCCTGATAAACCTTGTAAGCCGGAGACCAGCACCGGCCACCTACTTGTTACATTCACCCACAAAGCCCGCTCAGAGCGGGCTTTTTAATGCCCGCAAGGTGGGGGCGGCCGGCGGCTCAAGGCGCGCCAAACAGCATTGTCCAGTAAACACCATTGTCGCTGCGCGCGTTGGCGGCGTACGCGGCACCGACCTGGGTGAACATCGGGTTCATCAGGTTGGCGCAATGCCCGGGGCTGGCGAGCCAGCCGGCCATGGCCTTGCTCGGGGAGCCTTGCCCGGCGGCGATGTTTTCACCGATCTGGCGGCCACGGTAACCGGCGGCCCTGGCGCGGTCGGAGGGCATGTCGCCGTCGGGGTCCTGGTGGGCGAAATAGTTGCCGTAGGCCATGGCCTTGCTGTGGCTTTGTGCAGCGGAACCCAAGGCCGAACTCCAGGACAGCGGTCGCGCGGCGGCGAAACGCTGGCGACCGCACAGGCGCGGTTTGCCCCGGGCTGCGTTGACCTGCGCCAGCAACGCCTGGGCGGCGCTGCGTGGATCGCCGGTTTGCCCGTCGAGTACCGGCTTGGCGAGCACCACCTGCCACTCACTGCCGGAACGGCTGACGCCGATATCGGCGTATTGGTTGTCGAGCAGCGCGGCGCAGTGCTCGTCCTGGAACATATCGAACGCTTCTTCGGCATCCCGTGCACCCACCACGCGGATCGACCGCACCATGGTGGCCTGATAGCCGGAAGCCTTTAACCGGTCCCGCAACCCACCGCCGTAGCCAACGGGCAGGGCCAGGTTCGATTTCAGCCTCAGGGGTGATAAACGTTGCGTCGGTCGCCGGTCGCAGCCTTGCGGATGGGCGCGATAGTCGTTGATGGCGTCGACCAGTTGTCGTTGCCCATCGGCGTGGGCGGGGCTGGCGAAAACGGGGAGCAGGGAAAACAGGCACAGCGAAGAAAAGCGCAAGGCAACGACAGTTTGGCGCATGGACGGACAACTCGAATGAGATGACGACGATAGGAGAGGAAAAAACGCTGGGGTATGACTGGCTTCCTGGAACAAGGTTCACGGCGGACGTGAACCTGTTTATTGTCGGAGCGAAATGTCCGACGAAGGGTAGGTCTTCTGTGGGAGCGGGCTTGCTCGCGAAGGGGCCGGCACATTCAACATCGATGGTGCCTGACACCCCGCTTTCGCGAGCAAGCCCGCTCCCACAAGTTTTGTGTACACCAATGCCCGTTTAGAAACAGTGACCCGCACGCGGTCCTGAATCGATCAATCCACGCAGGCGTACACCACCAACTCCACCAGCATTTCTTCCCGGGCCAAACCTGCCACGACTATGGCAGCACGATTGGGGTAGGGCGCCTGGAAGTACTCGGCGTAGACGGCATTCACGGTTGCCAGATAACTGCGGTCGGTGACGTAGATCAGCACCTGGGTGACCGCGTCCAGCGAACTGCCGGCGGCTTGCAGGGTATGGCGCAGGTTGTCCAGGGTTTGCCGGGTTTGCGCTTCGATGCCGCCGCTCACCACCTGGCCCTGACGGTCGATGGGGATTTGCGCGGTGTACAGCGTGCCGTTGCCGACAACCGCCCATTCCAATGGCGCGCGCGAGGCAAAGAGATCGGTCTTGATCGCCTGTTTCATGGATGATTCCTGATGCAGATTTGAGGGTTTTATCGGGTGTCGCTGCCTTCGCCGGCGCCACGGCGACGGGATTCTTCGGTGCTTTCCACCAGCACCCGCTCACCGAGTTTCTTCAACTGGGCCCAGACTTCATCATTGACCTGCAGCCCACCCGCGGGGGTTGGCTGACTGTGTTCAAACGTCGGGGCCGCGTCTTCGGCACTCAGCCGTGGCAGCAGCGCGAAGTGCCTGGACATCAGCACGTTGATGCTTTGCTCGTCGCCCTGCGCCGGTTGCGGCAGGTCATACACGCGCAAGGCCGGGTGGGTGTTCCCGGCGCTGAAGGTGGCCACCAGTTCCTGCCGGGCATCGCGCCAATACACACAAAAGTTCAGGCCTTCTCCGGCACAGCGCGCCAGGTAGCCCAGCAGCAGAATGCGGTTGTGGCAGTGACGAATGCGGATCAGCGCACTACCGCCACGCAAGGCCTTGCTCACCCCCAGTTCGATGGCCTGGGCGGCGCAGCGCAACACGCTTTGGCCATGGGCATCGAGGGTCAGTTGCGTGGCGTCTTCGTAGCAGGTTTCGATGGGGCGATCGACTTCATCGTGAAGAAAGTCCAAGGCCTTTTTCAGCGCGCCGATGCCGTCGAGGCCTTGCTGTTGCAGCCTGGCGATCATCTCGGCGGCGTCGTCGCAATCACCGGGCGCAAAACCGATGCCTTCGAAGGCCTTGCGGCAGATCACCTGGATTTCATTGAGTGATACGCGCATTTCAGAGTGCTCCGGCAGCGTTGGTCAGTTCAGGCATGACGGCGAAATTCCAGTCGTCGGCGAACGGCTGGCCGATCTCGCTGACCAGCGGTGCCCCCTGGAACAAGGTGATGCGCACCCAGCGGCTGGACTTGGGGTCGAACTTGCCAGCGCCGAAGAACGCCAGTTTGCAGCGCAGCAAGTGGATCGGCAGCATGCCGCGGTCCATCAGGTTGGCGCGGATCTCGCCGAAGGCGCAGCGGGCCATGCCTTGCAGGCGGCAGACAGTGCCTTTGAACTGCGGCAGTGCCAGCAGAAAGTGCGCGGTCAATTGCCGTGGGTGTTGCTCGCGGTAGGCCAGCAGGGCGCGATGGCAACGTTGAATGTTGTGCGCGATCCCCAGTTGCATTTCTTTCTCTGCGCCTGGCTCCATGGCCCGTTCGCCGAGGCGTGGCTCTTCCTTTTCCGCCGAGCGATACCAGAAGAAGTGGTTGGCCTCGGCACCGCTCAAGTCGTACTCGAGCGCCCAGCGGTACTCGGTCTCGATGAGGTCGCTCAGTTCATCCAGCGGCATCTCGGCATTCAGGCGAAACCCCTCGTTGACCGACATCTGCCCGGCCAGCGGATCGACCTGTTCGGGGTACAACTCCAGCAGCAGGCTGACCAGCAGTTCCTGGCAACCGGCGCCGACGTTCACGTCGGCCCAGGCTTGTAGTTGCGACCACAAACCCGCGTTGACGGGCTGGCCGGTGAACCACTCGGCCAGATGATCGAGATCGGCCAGCGTCTGCTGGTCGATACCGCTTTGTCGTTGGTCATCGGTGCGGGTTTGCTGCAAGTGCTGACGGGCCCGTTGCAGCAATGCCTGGAAGCGCTGCGCCTGAGGCACGTCAGCTGCTTGGGCCAGCACCAACCCCAACGCCGTTTCCCGCGCCCACATCCACTGGTTGACCAGTTGCGGGTGGTTGATCAGGAACGGCGCCATGCCCAGTCCCGTGGAATTGCCGACTCCAAGGTAACGCTGCAGGGCCGGGTCCAGACCCACCGCCCGCTGCGGGTTGCGCGCCCGGGCCATGTGTTCGATCTGTTCGATGCTGAAATGCCGCAACAGGTACACGGTAAACATTTGCGCACTGAAGGGTTGCGTGAAGTCCGCCGTGCCTTGCAGGCAACTGAAGTCGGCGATGCCGAACTTGCCGTTGCCGTACACCGCGGTGGTGCGATACAGGTAGCCGACCTCGGCCAGTTGCCGAGGGTCTGGCTGGCAACCTTCGGCCAGCGCTTCGAGGAAACGCTCGAAGTTGCGCAGGCTGCGGTTGGCCCGCGACAGCACCAACACTCGCGAATCGAATCGCCCGGCTTCCTGCAGCGGCACATTGCGTCGCAAGTCAGCCAATTGCTGCTCGTCGACGTCGCCGGCGAGCAGGACAAAACTGACGTCCCACTGATCGGCAATGACCCGGTCGCTGCGCTTTTCCGGTGGCAGGTACATGGAAAAAATCACGCAGTGATAATGGGCACTGGCGGTGTCGATGCGGTAGATCGCCGTACCAAAGCCCTCGGCGTCCAGGTCGAAGCAGGTGCGCTGGATGCGCCACTGCTCGTTCATCATCCGCCGCATGCTGCTGCGCACGAAACTCAAGCGGCTCTGAAAGTGACTGCCCAGCCGCTCCAGGTCCATGACCCGGGCGGCGGGCCGCAAGGTCGGAGAGGTGTCTGCGTCGGTGTGCGACATCATTGCGATTCCTGAACTGTTCATCATCAGACTGCCTGTTCGCGAGCCATCTGCCGGGCGATGCGCAGTGCATCCCAGAGCGACGGCAGGATCAGCAGTGAAACCGGTACGGCGGTAATTACGATAAAGGATTGCAGCGCCGTGACCCCGCCCGAACCAATGGTGATCAACACCACGGCGGCCAGGCCCATGCCGATGGCCCAGAAGGCCCGCAGCCATGCTTTCGGCTTGTCATTGCTGGACATGGCCATCGCCACGGTGAACGCCATCGCATCGCCGTTGGTGGCCACCGAGATGAAGCTCAGGAACAGGAACAGCGCCGAGATCAGTCCACCCAAGGGCAGGTTCTGGGTCACGCCCAGCAGCAGGTCTTCGGGCTGCGCGCCGTGGGCGGTGATGATGCCCGGGGTTTGCAATTCCATACCGATGCCGGCGCCACCGACGATGGTGAACCAGAACATGGTCACCAGCGGTGCGATGATCGACAGGGTCATGATCACTTCACGGATGGTCCGGCCACGGGAAATCTTCGCCACGTACAGGGCAACCATCGGCGCGTAGCCAATGAACCAGCCCCAGTAGAACACCGTCCACCAGTCGAGCCATTTCGGATCGGCGCGGAACAGGGTCATCGGGATGAACTGCTCCAGGTGCAAGGCAAACGCGCTGGGAAAGCCGCCGAGAATGAAGGCGGTAGGCCCCAGCAGCACCATGAACACCGCCAGGCCGATCATCAGCCAGACGTTGATGCCACTGACGAAGCGGATGCCCTCCAGCCCGACCAGGCAGGAGATGGTGTACATCACCGTGACCAGCACGATGGTGATGGACTGCACCACCAGGTCGTTGGGGATGCCCCATACCGAGTGCAACGCACTGCTGATCTGCAGGCCGAGGAACCCGATCGGGCCGATGGTGCCAGCAACCACGGCGATGATCGAGGTGGCGTCCGCCAGCGTGCCGATCGGTCCCTTGAGCGCACGTTCGCCGAACAACGGATAGAGCAGGGTGCGCGGCGCCAGCGGCAGGCCTTTGTCGTAATGCAGATGCATCAGCACGATGGCCAGCAGGCTGCCCAGCACTGCCCAGGCCAGGAAGCCCCAGTGCACGAATGATTGCGCGAGCGCAACGTGTGCGGCGGCTTCGGTGTGCGGTTGCACCCCGGCGAACAACGGCGGCGGGCTGGCGAAGTGCATCATCGGTTCCGCTGCCGCCCAGAACGCGCCGCCGCCAGCGAGCAGGGCGCACATGATCACGGCGATCCAGTTGAAGGTGCTGGTATCGGGACGCTGGTCGATGCCGCCCAGGCGTACCCGCCCGCATTTGCTGAAGCAGATGAACAGGCTCATGGCGAAGGTCGCGAGCATCAGGATCTGCCAGTACAAGCCGAAGAACTTCGTCGACCAGGCGAACAGCGTGTTCACCAGGTGCGACACGCCATCGATGTCGACCAGTGCCGCGATCAGGAAGGCGCCAAGGAAGCCGCCACTGATCAGGAACAGCGGCCAGTCGATGTTTTTTTTCGGCGGTGCAAGGTCCATTGGCTGGACGTCGGCTTGCAGGGTGTCGGAAGTTTTCATGATGCCTCCAAAATACGCGCCTGGGGCTGTGCATCGCCGGTCGGGGAGATGAACGGGAGGCTATTGTTGTTATTTTTCATGCTGTCCTCACGGTGTCGATCAAGAGTCAGTTTTGCGCCGTCGTAGCGTTTTCCAGCAGGCGCAGCCAGTTGAGTCCCATGATGTTGCGTACCTCGTCCTCGGCGAAGCCTCGGTCGCGCAGACCCTGGGCGATGACCGGGAAGTCCCGGCTGTCACGGAACCATTGCAGCGGTGCCGGCCAGTTGGCGTTGTCCTTCGAGCCTTCGCCGTAATCCTTGTCTTTGCTCCAGCGCCCGTTGCGCATCCATTCGAGCACTTGCAGCGGTTGTTGCTGGCACAGGTCGGTGCCGATGCCGATGTGTTCGACGCCCATCAACTCCGCGGTGCTGGCGACCATGTCGCAGAAGTCTTCCAGGGTGCAGCCCGACGCACCCTTGAGGTGGAACGGGTAAGTGCTGAAACCGAGCAGGCCGCCGGACTCGGCGATGCCGCGCAACACCGCGTTGGATTTGTTGCGCTTGGCCGCGTGGAAACTCGACGGGTTGGCGTGGGAGACGATCACCGGCCGGCTCGACAGCTCGATGGCTTCAAGCGTGCTGCGCTCGGCGCTGTGGGACATGTCGATGAGCATGCCGACGCGGTTCATCTCGCGGATCACCTGGCGGCCGAAACGGCTGATGCCATTGTCTTCGGTCTCGTAGCAACCGCTGGCCAGCAGGCTCTGGTTGTTGTAGGTGAGCTGCATGATCAGCACACCGAGCTGGCGGAAAACCTCCACCAGGCTGATGTCGTCTTCAATCGGCGAGCAGTTCTGGAAGCCGAAGAAAATCCCCACGCGGCCTTCCTGATGGGCCAGGCGAATGTCCGACGCCTCGCGCACCGGGCGAATCAGCTGCGGCCAGGTTTCGAATCGACGGTTCCACTCGCCGATGCGCGACAGGGTTTCCCGGGCGTTCTCGTGGTAGGCGATGGTGGCGTGCACCGCGCTCAGGCCGCCTTCGCGCATCTGGCGAAAGATCTCTTCGTTCCAGTGGGAATATTGCAGGCCGTCGATCATCAATAAGTCGTGCATGCTGATCTCCCGTTCAAGGTCGCACGTAGGTGGTCTTGACCACGGTGTAGAACTCGCGGGCGTATTGCCCTTGCTCGCGTGGTCCGAAGCTGGAGGCTTTGCGGCCGCCGAACGGCACGTGGTAATCGGTGCCGGCGGTGGGCAGGTTGACCATCACGCAACCGGTACGGGCCCGGCGCTTGAAGTCGCTGGCATAACGCAGCGACTGGGTGATGATCCCGGCGGTGAGGCCATATTCGGTATCGTTCAACACCGACAAGGCTTGTTCGTAATCGTTGACCCGGATCACACAGGCAATCGGCCCGAAGATTTCCTCGCGGTTGATGCGCATGCTGTTGTGGGTATTGATGAACAGGGCGGGGCGCATGTAGTGCCCGGCCGGCTCCAGGTTGAGCAGTTCGCCGCCCTCGACCAGGGTCGCGCCTTCGTCTTCGGCCAGTTGCAGGTAATGGAGGTTCTGCTCCAGTTGCCGGGCTTCGGCCACCGGGCCGATCTGTACGCCCTGGCCGAGGGCATGGCCGACCTTCAGCTGACGCATGCGCGCCACCAGTGCCTCGACGAAACGGTCATGGATGCCGTCGCAGACGATCAATCGCGAAGAAGCCGTGCACTTTTGCCCGGTGCCGAAGAAGGCGCCGTTCAACGCGCATTCCACGGCGATGTCGAGGTCGGCGTCATCGAGCACCACCAGGGCGTTCTTGCTGCCCATTTCCAGTTGGCAACGCACCAGGTTGCCGGCGGTGGCGACCGCGACGCGGCGACCGGTCTGCAGGGAACCGGTGAAGGTCAACGCATCGATGTCGGCGGACTGGATCAGGCTTTCGCCGACCACCGCGCCGCTGCCCATGACCAGGTTGAAGGTGCCGGCGGGCAGGGCCTGGCGGCTGATGATTTCGGTCAGGGCCCAGGCGCTGGCCGGCACCAGGTTGGCCGGTTTGAACACCACGGCATTGCCGAAGGCCAGGGCCGGGGCAATCTTCCAGGCGGCGGTGGCCATGGGGAAATTCCACGGGGTGATGATGCCGACCACACCGACCGGTTCACGCTGCACTTCGATCTCGATGCCGGGGCGTACCGAGGCGGCGGTCTCGCCCATCTGGCGCAGCACTTCGGCGGCGTAGTAGTGGAAGAACTGCGCGGAGCGATTGACCTCGCCGATGCCCTCTGCCAGCGGTTTGCCTTCTTCCCGGGAGAGCAGTTCGCCGAGTTCTTCCTTGCGTGCCATCAGCTCGTTGCCGATGGCCATCAGCACTTGCTGGCGCTGTTCCAGGCCGCTGGCGGCCCATAACGGCTGGGCGTCGCGGGCGGCAGCGATGGCGTCGAGCGTCTGTTCGGCGCTGGCTTGCTGGTAGTGGCCGATGAGGTCTTGAACATCCGAAGGGCTGTGGTTGGCGATGACGCCCTGGCCTTCGCACCAGTTGCCGCCGATGTAGTTTTTGTAGGGTTGCAGTGCCATGGGAACCTCCGATTGCGTTGGCCCCATCTTGAGAGTATTAGTCTGCAAATAAAAATTAATAATAAATATGAAATGATAAGGAAAACTTACCGTGCTGCCTGAGCTGAAGATTACCCAACTGCGCTATTTCGTCCTGGTCGCCCAGCTGAAAAGCTTTCACGGCGCGGCGAAGCAGGCCTATCGCACGCAACCGGCGCTGTCCCTGGCCGTGCGTGAGCTGGAGCAGAAACTCGGCCAGCCATTGTTCGAAAAGGGCGGCAAGACCGAACTGACACCCTTCGGCGAACACTGTTTGCCGCTGTTCCAGGATTTGCTCGCGCATCACGACCGTATCGCCCGTGAAGTCAGCTTGCTGGCACGGCATGAAATCGGTCAGGTGAGCATCGCCACGGTGCCATCGGTGGCCAGTCGGTTGCTGCCGCATCTGCTGGCACGGTTTGTCAGCGAGCACCCGAAAATGCAGATCAGCATGCAGGACGGCAACGCCGACAGCGTCCAGCAGTTGTTGGTCCAGGGGCAGGTGGACTTTGCGATCAGCAGCGTGTGGACAGCGGACGAAAACATTGAGTTCGTGCCGATCCTGAGTGATCGGGTGGGGGTGGTCTGCCGCCACGATCATCCATTGGTGGCGAGCGGCGAGGCATTGCACTGGTCGAGCCTGCAAGCCTACCCGCTGGTGCGCAATGGCACGTCGCGCTTGCTCGCTGGCACGGAGGCGGCGGGGTTGCTGGACAGCAGTCTGCTGTTCGTCTCCAACATGATTTCGCTGATCGCGATGCTGGAAGAGGGCATCGGCATCACCACGCTGCCGTCCCTGGCGTTCCCGCAGGGCAACGAGAAACTGGTGTTCCTGCCGCTGTCAGAGCCGCGGGTGGAGCGCCAGATCGGCATCCTGTGCCGCAAGGGGCAGAGCCTGTCGCCAGCGGCGGCCGAGTTGATGGGGTTTCTCAAGGCGAACATGCAGATGGTCGATCTGTAACGTCAGGGTTCGAGCGGCGGCTCCGGGCTTTCTGTCGGTCGCAGCTTGAAGCGACAGACATGCCCGCCACGCACCATGCATTCGCTGTGTTCGACTTCACCGCCGCCCAGCGCGCCGATCAAGGCCAGGTCCAGTTCGCAGACCACCGGATGCTCGGCGGCCAGGCGATGGAACACGCAGTTGTGCGCAACGATTTCCGGGCTGTCGCCTGAGCGAAAAAACACCTCGGCTTCGTAGCCCGCCTGGTTCATGTGCTGGACGATCCTGGCTTCGTCAACGACCTGTTGTTCACGGTCCAAGGCCAGTTTTCGGCCCATGCTGCGCATCAGCGAGGCCAGGGCTTCGGGGCCGATGATGGCGGCGACTTCACCGATCAATACGCTGGCCAGCAGCTGATAGTGGCGAGGGAATTGCTCCCGCGCGTGGGCGGTGAGCCGATACAGCTGCTCGGGGCGACGGCCCGTCGGGCGGGTGTCGCCGCGCAGCACCAGGTCGTCACGCTCCAGCGCCGCCAGGTGTTGGCGGATCGCCGTACGTGTGACGGCCAGATGTTCAGCCAACTCGTCAATGCTCATGCCGCCGGCATGGTGCAGTAGGGCATTGAGCAGGTCTTGCTGTGTTCGGCCCAGTCCTTCCAGCATGGTGTGCCCTCGCGCGATATCAGAACTTGTCCGGGAATTGCTTGACCAGCGCGCCGGTCAAGGCGTCGGCCAGGGCCAGGATGTGCGTGCGCATCATCGCCCAGGTACGGGCTTCGCCAGCGTAATCGTGCGCGGCAAACTCATCGATCTGGGCGATGTGGTGACCGCCATGGGCCGACAGCATGTTGACCAGTGTGGCTTCAGGCAGATTGGGGTTGGCACCGGCCAGGAAAGCCGCGATCGCCTTGGCATTGCTGGTCAGCTCGGTGACGGCGGCCTGCTTGCCTTTCGCATCCTTGGCGACGGTGGCATCGCTGTAGTGTTTCACCGCGCCCCAGTGACCGGCAAGCAGCTTGAGCAATTGATCTGCCGCCGGTTGGCCGTAGAGCGGGGCAATGCTGTTGGCGATTTTGGTGGCGTTGTCGACGACCTGGTCGGCGGCGACCTTGGCTTGTCTCTGGTCGGCGGATTGATTGGCCAGCGCGTAGTTTCGGATCCAGAAAATGTGCTCGACCCAAAGGTCACGCAAGGCCAGGCGCGTGGTCAGCGCGGGGCTGTCGGCAGCGGCGGGTGAAGCGGCAGGCGTCTGGCTCCAGACCGGTTGTGCACACAATGCCAGCAGGAGCAAAGCCAGGGTTTTGATATTCATGACGGCACCCTCAGAGAGTGGAAACATTCGACAATATCAATATAGGCATAAAAATATGTTTTTATTGGGCGCAGGTGAGTTCTCGGATGAACGGCCATAGCCTGTCGCCAAAAGCGATTTGGCTTTTTGTGGCGAGGGGGCTTGCCCCCGTTCGACCGCGAAGCGGTCGCAAAAGTTTGTCTGATATACCGTATCGTCTGGGTTGGGGACTACTTCGTAGTCCAACGGGGGCAAGCCCCCTCGCCACAAAGACCGCTGATCCCGTTACAACCCATCCCCCAGCGCCTTGAGGTATTCAGGGCTTTCGCCGATCGAGTTATGCCCCGTTCCCTCGATGACCTGCATCGAAGCCACGCCTTTGGTGAAGTGACTCAACAGGCGCTCGGTGCTGGAGCGCGGAATCACTTCGTCATGCCCGGCCGCAATCAATACCGTCGGCACCGTGATGCGGGCGGCGTACTGCCAGGACGGGTATTTGTCCTTCAGCAACCAGCGCACCGGAAACCAGCGGAACTGACGGGCGGCCAGCCCTTCGAGGCTGTTGTAGGGCGTGATCAGCACCAGCCGCGCGGCCGGCCGCTGGCTGGCAAGGCGCACGGCAACCCCGGAACCCAGGCTGCGCCCGACCACCGCCACATGCGGATGGGTGGCATACACCTGGTCGAACAACGTGATGGCATCGCGGGCAATGGCCTCTTCGGATGGCGAGCCGGAACTCCCGCCAAAGCCACGGTAATGCAGCAGATACAGCGCGTAGTCAGGGAACGCCTGGGTGAACCCGGGCAGGTTGCGCGAGACGTCCTCGGCATTGCCGCCGAAATAAACCAGCGCGTTCGGGCCATCGTGAGGGCGGACAGTGACCAGCACCTGTGCGTCGGCGACCGGCAGGGTCAGCAGCGTTGCGGCTGTCCCGACGGTGCGCGGTTGCGGGTAATAGATCAGCGCCCGTTGAAACACGAACAGCGCGACGCACAGCGCCAGGTACAGCGCAGCGACGATGACGACGAGCAACACCAGGGTGCGTGACATTCGACTAACGTTAGTGGGCGGCATGAACGCTCGGGGTTTGAAAGTGGCTGGCGCAAGGCTTTCTGAGTGTAGTCAATCGACCTTTGGCGCGGGTTGTCCGGACGGTCGACGCAACGGACCGAACCCGAACGACTGGTGAGAAGCGTTTTATGAGCCATCCTGAGGGTTACACCCGTAGAGAAATACTCACGCTGGCTGCCGGTGCTTCGGCGGTCTTCACGTTCGGTCCGGTGGGGGCACAACCCGCGCCGCCGACGGGAACAGGAGGCAAGACCATGCAGACTCGCGCCATTCCTTCCAGTAACGAGCCCTTGCCGATCGTAGGCTTGGGCACTTATCGCGGATTCGACGTCGAGCCTTCGCAACCGACCTACAAGGACCTGCCCACGGTACTGGATGCGTTGTTCGACAAGGGCGGCACGTTGATCGACAGCTCGCCGATGTATGGTCGCGCCGAACAGACCATCGGCGAACTGCTGTCGATCCATGAGCCACGTTCGCCGGCGTTCCTGGCCACCAAGGTGTGGACCCGGGGCCGCGAAGAAGGCATTGCGCAGATGGAGCAATCCTTCGCCCTGTTGCAGACCGACATTATCGACCTGATGCAGATCCACAACCTGCTGGACTGGCAGACGCACCTGCCGACCCTGCGCCACTGGAAGGAAGCAGGGCGCATCCGCTACATCGGCATCACCCATTACACCCCATCGGCCTATGAAGAAGTGGAAGCGGTACTCAAGGCCGAGCCAGTGGATTTCTTGCAGATCAACTACGCGCTGGATGATCGCGGCGTCGAGAAACGCCTGCTGCCGTTGTGCCGCGAACGGGGCGTGGCGGTGATCTGCAATCGACCGTTTGGCGGTGGCGGCTTGCTGGCCAAACTGAAAGACAAACCGCTGCCAGGCTGGGCGGCGCAAGTCGGGGTCAAGAGCTGGCCGCAACTGGCGCTGAAGTTCCTGCTGTCGCATTCGGCGGTGACCTGCGTGATTCCGGGCACCGGCAACCCGCGCTACATGGCGGAAAATGCCAGGGCCGGATTCGGCCCGACATTGACCGACGCCCAGCGTCAGCAACTGATCGCGCTGGTCGGCTAACGACGCACCCGATGCGGTCCGGCGAGTCCCGCAACCTCTCCTATACTGTCTCGCGTCCATGCCGTTGAAAGCGCATTCGGTGCCCTGACGGCGTCCCTGTCCATCACTGCAAGGAGATCGAACATGGCTATCCGCATTGGCGACGAAGCACCGGATTTCACCGCTGAAACCACCGAAGGCACGCTCAATTTTCACCAATGGGTCGGCGATGGCTGGGCTATCCTGTTTTCCCATCCCAAGGATTTCACCCCGGTGTGCACCACCGAACTGGGTTACCTGGCCAAACTCAAGCCGGAATTCGACAAGCGCAACACCAAGGTCCTCGGCCTCAGCGTCGACCCGGTCAGTGACCATAACCGCTGGGTCGGTGACATTGCCGAGACCCAGGGCTGCGCGGTCAACTATCCGCTGATCGGCGACGAGAACCTGGTGGTGGCCAAGCTCTACGACATGATCCACCCCAATGCCAGCGGCGGCGCGCGTACGGCAGTGGACAACGCCACGGTGCGTTCGGTATTCATCGTCGGCCCGGACAAGAAGGTCAAGGCCATGCTGATCTACCCGATGAGCGCCGGGCGTAATTTCGATGAAGTGCTGCGCCTGCTCGATTCCCTGCAACTGAATGCCAAGCACACCGTTGCCACGCCGGTGAACTGGCGGCCGGGTGAGGATGTGATCATCCCGACTTCAGTGTCTGACGAAGATGCGAAGAAGAAATACCCGGAGGGCTTCAAGACATTGAAGCCGTATCTGCGGACGGTGGCTCAGCCGAAGTAACTGCTGCGGCCTTAAGATCGCCTTCGCGAGCAAGCCCGCTCCCACAGGGGATCTCCAGTGAACACAAAATCTGTGTACGACAGAGATCCAATGTGGGAGCGGGCTTGCTCGCGAAGAGGCCGGCCCCGCAGACCAAGAACTCCCGGTCAAACCAGATACTTCTTAAACCACCCCACCGTCCGCTCCCACGCCAGCTTCGCCGCCGCCTCGTCATAACGCGGTGTCGAGTCATTGTGAAAACCATGATTGCAGCCCGGGTAAATGTAGGCCTCATAGGTCTTGCCCCCGGCCTTCAACGCTTTCTCATAGGCGGGCCAGCCTTCGTTGATCCGCGTATCCAGTTCGCCGTAGTGCAGCATCACCGGGGCCTTGATCCGGGGCACTTCCTCCGCCGTCGGCTGACGGCCATAGAACGACACGGCGGCACCCAATTCCGGAAAAGCCACGGCCGCCGCGTTGGTCACGCCACCGCCGTAGCAGAACCCGGTGATGCCGACTTTTCCCGTAGCGGCCGGGTGTTTCATCATCCACTCGACGGCGGCGAAAAAGTCGTTCATCAGCTTTTCCGGATCGACCGTGGCTTGAAGCTCGCGACCCTTGTCGTCATTGCCGGGATAACCGCCGACCGACGTCAGGCCATCCGGGGCGAGGGCGATGAACCCGGCCTTGGCCACTCGCCGGGCCACGTCTTCGATGTACGGATTGAGCCCACGGTTCTCGTGCACGACCACCACCGCCGGTACTTTGCCGGCGGTCTTGGCCGGGCGCACCAGGTAACCGCGAACCTGGCCGTGGCCCTTGGGCGACGGGTAGGTGACGTATTCGGCAAGGATGTCCGGATCGGTGAACTCGACCTGCTCGGCCAGCGCATAGTTGGGGCTTAGCGCGGCGAGCAGGGCGCCAGCGGTCAAGCCGCCGAAGGTGAACAACGCCGCACGGTCGAGAAACTCCCGGCGGTTGATCTTGCCGTGGGCGTAGTAGTCGTAGAGTTCCAGCAGTTCGGGGGCGAAGTCTTTTGCGGTTAGACGGGGCATCGCAGAGTTCCTCTCGGCTGGTTGAACGCGGCCCCTGTGGGAGCGGGCCTGTGGCGAGGGGGCTTGCCCCCGTTGGACTGCGCAGCAGTCCCATTTTTCGGGGGCCGCTTCGCGACCCAACGGGGGCAAGCCCCCTCGCCACAAGCCCATCCACAGGGGAAAAGGGTGAAGCCGACACCTCATTCCAGGCACTGCGCCCCGGCCTTCGCCACCTGCGCATCCTGTTCGGGCTTGACGCCCGACACCCCGACAGCACCAATCACCTGCCCATCGAAAACAATCGGCACGCCACCCTCAAGCGAAGTCAGCACCGGTGCTGACAGGAAAGCGTAGCGCCCACTGTTGACCATGTCCTCATAACTTTTCGATTCGCGTCGCCCGAGGGCTGAGGTGCGGGCCTTTTCGGTGGCGATGTACGCGCTGCTCGGCGCGCAGCCGTCGAGGCGTTCGAGGGCCAGCGGGTGGCCGCCGTCATCGACCACCACTATGGTCACGGCCCATTGGTTGGCCTGTGCTTCGGCGCGGGCGGCTTTGATGATCTGGCCGACTTCGGCCTGGCTCAGGACGGCTTTGCTGTTCATGGGCATCTCCAGGATTCGCTTAAGGCAGGGCGGCTTCGACCAGTTCGATCCAGTGCCGCACCGGGGTTCGGCCCGCGCCGTCGAGGTGCGACTGGCAGCCAATGTTGGCCGTGACAATCACCTCGGGATGGCCGCTTTCCAGGGCGTTGAGCTTGTTGTCGCGCAGTTGTCGCGACAATTCGGGCTGGGTCAGCGAATAGGTGCCCGCCGAGCCGCAGCACAGGTGCCCATCGGGAACGGGCGTGAGGTTGAAACCGAGTTCGCTCAGCAGCGCTTCCACGGCTCCGCCGAGTTTCTGCCCGTGCTGCAAGGTGCAGGGGCAATGGAAGGCCAGGCGCTGGGAGGCGTGGATGCCAAGTTTTTCCAGGGGTTCGTCGCGCAACACCTCCACCAGGTCCCGGGCCAGTTCGCTGACCTTTTTCGCCTTGGCTGCATAGGCCGGGTCGCTGGCGAGCAGATGGCCGTAGTCCTTGATAAAGGCGCCGCAACCGCTGGCGGTCTGCACAATCGCCTCGGCGCCTTTTTCGATGCCCGGCCACCACGCGTCGATGTTGCGCCGGGCGCGATCGAGACCGGCGGCCTGGGCATCCAGGTGGTAATCCACGGCACCACAGCAACCGGCTTCGCGGGTCGCGATGACGCTGATCCCCAACCGGTCCAGCACCCGCGCCGCGGCGGCATTGGTGTTGGGTGACAGGCCGGGCTGCACGCAACCTTCGAGCATCAGCACCTGGCGCTCACGGTGGGTCATGGGCCGCGGCTTGGCCGGGTAGACACTGCGCGGCAACTTGCTTTGCAGGAGGCCGGGCAGCAGGGCGCGGAACACCTGACCGCCATTGACCAGGCTCTTGAACAGATCGGGATGCGGCACGGTCTGGCGCAACCCTTCGCGCAACAGGCGTTGACCGAGCGGGCGCGGCACCGCCGCATCGACCACCGCCCGGCCGATGTCCAGCAGGTTGTGATAATCGACGCCCGACGGGCAGGTGGTTTCGCAGTTGCGGCACGACAGGCAGCGGTCCAGGTGTTGCTGGGTCTTTTGCGTGACGTCGTTGCCTTCCAGCACTTGCTTGATCAGGTAGATGCGGCCTCGCGGTCCGTCCAGTTCATCGCCGAGCAATTGATAGGTCGGACACGTGGCATTGCAGAAGCCGCAGTGCACGCAGGTGCGCAGGATGCTTTCGGCTTCTGCGGCACGGGGCAGATGGCTGGCGCGTTCACTCAAGGTCGTCTGCATGGTTCAAAGCTCCGCGTACAGGCGTCCGGGGTTGAAGATGCCCCGTGGATCGAGTTGTTGTTTGAGGTTGCGGTGATAACGCATCAGCGCCGGCGGCAGCGGATGGAAGGGGCTGTCGGTCAGGCCGTGGCTGAAGCAGGTGACATGACCGCCGACCTCGTCGACCACCTGGCGGATGAACGCCGCTTCGGCATCGGACTTCAGCCAGCGCTGGGCGCCGCCCCAGTCGAGCAACTGGCGACCCGGCAGCGACAGGCGTGGCGTGTTGTGCGGCAGGGACAGGCGCCACAGCGGCTGGTCTTCATCGAAGTAACTCAGGCGCTGTTCGTTGAGATCGTCCCAGAAGGCAGCGTCCAGCCGTTCGCCGCCGAGGCGCTCATGGGCCGCCGCCACCGAACCCTCACCGCCCTCGAGCCGCAGGTGCAGGCGTGTGCCGTCGTGACAGGCGGCGCTGATCGGCAGCGGTTGCTGGCCCCATTCCGCCAGGCGCAGCAAGGCCCGTTCGGTGTTCATTTCCAGGCTGATGCTCAGGCACTGCCGGGGTTTGGGCAGCACTTTGAGCGAGACTTCGGTGAGCAGCCCGAGGCTGCCATGACTGCCGGCCATCAGGCGCGACAGGTCGTAGCCGGCGACGTTCTTCATCACTTCGCCACCGAAGCGCAACAGCTTGCCATGCCCTGTGATCACCCGCGTGCCGAGGACGAAATCCCGCACCGAGCCGGACCACGGGCGCCGTGGCCCGGACAACCCGCAGGCGATCATGCCGCCGACAGTAGCGCCGTCGCCGAAGGACGGCGGTTCGCAGGGCAGCATCTGTTGCGCGGCATCCAGCACTTGCGCCAGCTCCGACAACGGCGTGCCGCAACGGGCGGTGATCACCAGCTCTGTCGGGTCGTAACTGACGATGCCCCGGTGCGAGCGGGTGTCGAGAATTTCCCCGGCGGTGGTGCGCCCCAGGAAGCCTTTGCTGTTGGAACCCTGGATGCGCAACGGCGTGGCGTTTTCCAGCGCCTGATTGACCTGCTCCAGCAGTGACGGGCTGTCGTCGAAATCTTCAGGGCCGTGCATCAGAAACGCTCCAGCTCGGGGAAGGGCAGTTGCCCGCCATGCACGTGCATGGCACCGAATTCGGCGCAGCGGTGCAGGGTCGGAATGTTCTTGCCGGGGTTGAGCAGGCCGCTTGGGTCGAAGGCGGCCTTGATGGCATGGAACAGGGTCAGCTCATCGCTGTTGAACTGCGCGCACATCTGATTGATCTTCTCGCGGCCCACGCCGTGTTCACCGGTGATGCTGCCGCCGACTTTCACGCACAACTCCAGGATCTTGCCGCCCAGGGCTTCGGCTCGATCCAGTTCACCGGGTTGATTGGCATCGAACAGGATCAACGGATGCATGTTGCCGTCCCCGGCATGGAACACGTTAGCCACCCGCAGGCCGTACTCGTTCGACAGTTCGGCGATGGCATGCAGCACACCGGGCAGTTCGCGACGGGGGATGGTGCCGTCCATGCAGTAATAGTCCGGCGAGAGGCGGCCGACCGCCGGGAAGGCATTCTTGCGCCCGGCCCAGAAACGCACGCGCTCGGCTTCGTCTTTGGCCTGGCGCACCTCGGTTGCGCCGGCCTGTTGCAGTACCTGGCGCACCCGCTCGCAGTCATCGGCGACATCGGCTTCAACGCCATCGAGCTCGCACAGCAGGATGGCCTGGGCATCCACCGGATAACCGGCGTGGATGAAGTCCTCGGCGGCGCGGATGGCCAGGTTGTCCATCATTTCCAGGCCACCGGGGATGATGCCGGCGGCGATGATGTCACCGACCGCGCGCCCGGCTTTTTCCACGGAGTCGAACGCCGCCAGCAGCACCTTGGCGGTCTGCGGTTTGGGCAGCAGCTTGACCGTGACCTCGGTGATCACCCCGAGCAGGCCTTCGGAGCCGGTGAACAGTGCCAACAGGTCGAAGCCGGGGGAGTCGAGGGCGTTGGAGCCCAGGCTCAACTGCTCACCGTCCACGGTAAGGATGTCGACCTTGAGTATGTTGTGCACGGTCAGGCCGTATTTCAGGCAGTGCACGCCACCGGCATTTTCCGCGACATTGCCGCCAATCGAGCAGGCGATTTGCGAGGACGGATCCGGCGCGTAATACAGGCCGAAGGGGGCCGCCGCCTGGGAAATCGCCAGATTGCGCACGCCGGGCTGAACCCGTGCGGTACGGGCGGCGGGATCGATGTGCAGGATGTTGTTGAAGCGCGCCATCACTAGCAGCACGCCTTTCTCCAGGGGCAGCGCTCCACCGGACAAACCGGTACCGGCGCCACGGGCCACCACGGCGACCTGCCGTTCATGGCAGACGCGCAGCACCCCTTGCACCTCGTCGATGTGCCGGGGCAGCACCACCAGCAGCGGGGTGGTGCGATAGGCCGACAGCCCATCGCATTCGTAGGGCTTGAGCTCCTCCTGCTGATGCAGGATTTCCAGAGCCGGCAAGCGGGTTTGCAGGGCGTGCAGGAGCGCCTGTTTGTCGACGTCGGGCAAGGCGCCGTCAACGCGCTCATCGTAGAGAATGTTCATGGGTTCATGACTCTCGCAGGAGGCCACTGACCTTCATCATTGGCCTGATACAGCCGACTGTCCATTGGGATGTTTGTCTGCACGACGGACCCTGTGGGAGCGGGCTTGCTCGCGAAGAGGGAGTGTCAGACGGCAATGTCTTCGACTGACCCACCCTCTTCGCGAGC